>JALWRV010000037.1:294-9017 GCA_027080545.1 Parvularculaceae bacterium | reverse complement strand
TCACACGCCCTCTCCCCGCACATCTGGCCCCTCCCCCACGCCCGATTTTTCGCCATTTTTCTTATGGTCTGGGCCAGCCTTGCCATCGTCACCCCCAGCGGGGCGCAGACACCGTCCCAAGACGCCTCATCAACCGCGCAACCGGTTCAAACCATTTGGCAACTTCTCGACTATATTGCCGTCGATTATCCCGGGGCGGTCGCAGACGGGGCTGTACTCAACGCTTTTGAATATGGGGAGATGAGCGAATTTGCCGCCAGTGTTGAAAAGCGCTTGGCTGATCTGGCGCCAAGCGAGGCCCAGTCGAGCTTGATTGAAGAAGCAGAACGTTTGCGTAATGCGGTAGCCCTGAAGGCTGACCCGTCGGTGGTTTCCCACATTGCCCGGGCCCTTGCCGATGACTTGTTGCGTGCCTATCCCATCACTCTTGCGCCTTCTCATACGCCCGACAAAAAGCTGGGAGCGCGTCTTTATGAACAACAATGTGCCGCCTGCCACGGTCTTACCGGACGCGGTGATGGGCTGGCCGCCCAAGGGTTAGAGCCCCAGCCCATTGATTTTACCGACCGCGCGCGGGCGCGTGAACGCAGCCTGTTCAGCCTTTATCAAGTCATTGGTCAGGGCGTCGATGGCACTTCCATGAACGGTTTTAGCGATCTTTCTTCCGACGAGCGATGGGCCTTGGCCTTTTATGTGGGAGGGCTTTCTTTTGACAATACAGAAGCCCGCCAAGGTGCCCAGCTTTGGAAAAACGACCCCAAATTTCAAGAGGTTTTTCCTGATCTCGAAGCCTTGACCCGCGCGACCATCTCTTCCCTCGCGGAAACCTATAATGATGATGAGGCAACAGCCCTGATCGCCTATCTACGCCACAACCCGGACGCGCTTACGGTTTCCGCAGAAAGCATTTTAGAAACCGCCAAAACCAGACTGGTACAAAGCCGCGTGGCCTATCAAGCTGGCGATGCCGAACGGGCCTCTGATCTGGCGATATCAGCCTATCTGGACGGGTTTGAACCTATCGAACCGGCCATGGCCGTGCGCGATGCAGACTTGATGCGCAAGATTGAAACCAACATGGTTGATTTGCGCAACCTCATCAAGCAAGAAGCCCCTCTTGAGGTCGTGGCCATGCGCATCGACCAGATTACCGCCCTTTTGGATAGGGCCGAGAATATTTTGGCCGCGAGCGAAACCAGCCCGGGGGCCAGCTTTATTGGTGCCCTGACAATTTTATTACGCGAAGGGCTTGAGGCGCTTCTTATTGTCGTTGCCATGATTGCTTTTTTGCGCAAAGCCAAGCGCCCGGAAGTTTTACCCTATGTCCATGGCGGCTGGATTGGCGCCCTGATTTTTGGCGTCTTAACATGGATTGCCGCCAATACGATCATTTCAATCGGCGGGGCCAGTCGTGAACTGACCGAGGGGCTTGGGGCGCTAATCGCGGCTATTGTTCTGGTTTCCGTAGGCATTTGGATGCACGGAAAAAGTCATGCCGGGGCTTGGCAACAATATATTCACGAAAAAATGTCCAAAGCCCTTTCGCGGCAATCAGCCTGGTTTATGTTTTTCCTCGCCTTTCTGGTGGTATATCGTGAGGCTTTTGAAACCATCCTGTTCTTTATTGCCCTATGGAGCCAAGGCAATCATCCGGCCATGCTGGCAGGTATTGGTGTGGCCATTTTCATTCTGGGCGTGGCCGCATGGGGCTTGTTGCGTTTCAGCCGTCGCCTGCCTATTGGACAATTTTTTGCCTATAGCGCCATTCTAATCGCGGTTCTTGCGGTGGTGTTGACCGGTCAGGGTGTCGCTGCCTTACAAGAAGCCGGTTGGTTCTCCATAAGCCCCGTGGCCGCCTTCCCGCGCATTGATCTTTTAGGCATCTACCCAACGATTGAAGGCTTGAGTGCGCAAATTTTAGTCATCACCATATTGATCATTGCCTTCTGGATAAACAATAACAAAGTGTCCGCAAAACAAGCTTAATCTAACCGCTTCCTTCTCATACCAATCTGGTTTAACCGTTTAGGCCTTTGCATGAATATCATGTCAGCCCTGCGGAGAATGATTTAAATGGCACATCGACGGCGCAACAAAAATCTTGGGTTGGTTGAGCTGATCGCGATTGCTCTTGGTGGCATGGTCGGGGGTGGCATTTTTACCATTCTTGGCATTTCGGTTTCCATGATCGGTGCCTTAACGCCCATTGCGATCATTCTTGGTGGTTTTTTTGCCCTATTGGCGGCCTATTCTTATATTCGTCTTGGCGTCTATTATAAAGATGAAGGGGCCACCTATGCCTTTATCAAAAAAACATTCCCGAAAACACCTTTCGCCGCATCGCTTCTCGGCTGGTGGGTGATTTTTGGCTATATCAGCACGCTGGCGCTTTATGCCTATACTTTTTCCGCCTATGCCATTTCCAGCACAGATTTGGCTGACAATGATTTTGCCCGCAAAGGCGTGGCCGGGTTGATCATTCTCGTCTTTACCCTGATCAATGTTTGGAGCGTCAAGGGGATGGGCAAGATTGAAGATTTGATGGTTTATACCAAGCTGGTCATCCTCGTTTTAATCTCAATCGTTTTGGCGCGGGCAAGCGACACTAGCCTTCCGGATTTATTGCACCAACAGGATGGCGCGCCTATAGGAAAAATTCTTATCGTTGCCTCACTTACCTTTGTCGCTTATGAGGGGTTTCAACTGGTCATCAACGCTGTCAATGAGATGGAACGGCCAGAAAAAAACATCCCCCGCGCAATCTATGCCGCGATTTTTATCGCCATCATACTTTATGTAACCATCGCGATTGGGGCCTTGATGGCGATCCCGTTTAAAGACATTATTGAAAATCAGGAATATGCTTTGGCCGCTGGAGCGGGCGATGTGCTGGGGCCGATCGGTTCCAACATTGTCATTCTTGGCGCATTGTTGGCTACATCCAGCGCCATCAGCGGCACATTGTTCGGCGCCTCTCGACAAATGGCCGCGATTGCCACAGATGGCTATTTTCCCAAAACCCTAGCCCGCCGTCACAACAATATTCCGACCTATGCTATTCTCACCATGAGTACGCTCGCCTTCAGCCTGATCATCGTTGGCAATTTACGGGTCATTCTCGAATTTGGTAGTGTCACTTTTTTGCTGGTGTCTTTTTTGATGGCCTATACCAATCATAAAATAGGCGACAAAACCGGATCTTCCAAACCGATAACCCTGTTCACCATGGCAGGGCTGGCCCTTGGCACTGTTCTCATCCTCTATTATGAAGCCACAACACAACCAGAACAGTTGGTTTTCATCGGCGGACTTTATATCCTCTTGACCCTAGGGGCCTGGGGCTATTCGCGAATAAAAAAGCCCACAGACCCTTAGGACAAAGCCTCGTAAGGGTGCTTGGTTATGGCGGCAAAATTGACTAGCCTATAGGTTCCAACCGGTAGGAGACCCGTCCCATGTTCCTAATTTCACGCCCCCGCCCGCTATTTTCTTTATGGCGTCTTGTTGCTTTTTTTGCCACGGCCCTCTGGCTTTCTGGTTGCTCTCAAGAGGATAGAAGCGCGGTGAGCATACCCCCTCCTAAGCCTGCCCTTTATGAAGATGTGGCAAGCGCAGATATAGCAACCATAAAGGTACACCTTGATGATGGGAGTTGGACCTCCGAACAATTGGTTGCCGCCTATCTTGCGCGCATCGAAGACATCGACCCGCGCATAAACGCGGTGCTGTCTATCAACCCCAATGCTCTTGATGAAGCCCGGAAACGCGACCAAGAGCGTGCAGATGGCCAGCAACGCGGCAATTTGCACGGCATCCCTATCTTATTAAAAGACAATATAGAAACCAAAGATGAGATGCCAACCACGGCCGGCTCTTTGGCGTTGGCGGAAAATTTTGCCGTTGACGATGCGCCGATGGTGGCAAATTTACGCGCGGAAGGGGCAATCATATTAGGCAAAACCAACCTGTCCGAATGGGCCAATTTCCGTTCCTTCAACTCCATAAGTGGCTGGAGTGGGGTTGGCGGCCAAACCCGCAATGCCCATTATCTTGATCGCTCTGCGTGTGGCTCTTCTTCCGGTTCCGCTGCGGCCATGGCCGCCCGCCTCGCGGCGGCAACCATTGGCACGGAAACGGATGGTTCGATCATTTGCCCGTCCAACGCCAATGGCGTGGTGGGCTTTAAGCCCACTCTGGGGCTGGTATCACGCAGCGGCATTGTACCGATCGCCGCAACACAAGACACCGCTGGCCCCATCACGGCCTCTGTCATGGATGCCGCTTTTATGCTCACATCCATGGCTGGCAGCGACGAAGCGGATGCGGCTACCTTTGAGGCAGATCAATATAAGGCCGATTATGCACGCGATCTGTCAGCGGATTGGCTGCGAGGCAAGCGCGTGGGTGTTTTGCATTTTGCCACTGGTGAAGACCCCCGTGTGATCGCGCTTTTTCGTAATGCCCTGAGTGATTTGGAAAAGGCCGGAGCGGTGCTGGTGGACATCTCTGACTATGAGCAAGCGCCAACCTTGTGGGATGATGAATTTTTTATCCTTCAGGTAGAATTCAAAGCTACTCTCAACACCTATCTCGCCAACACGCCGGATCGTGTGAGCGTACGTTCTTTGGCCGATCTTATCGCGTTTAACGCCAACACCCCGCGCGAGTTGGTGTTGTTTGATCAATCCCTTTTAGAAGCCTCTCTTGATATGGTGGGAATGGATGATCCCACCTATCTGGAGCGATTGGCGCGCTTGAAAAAATCAGCCCGGGAAGAGGGAATTGATCAATTACTGAGCCAATATGATGTGGATATATTGGTCAGCCCCTCCATGATGCCAGCTTTTTTGATTGAACCTGTTTTTGGGGATCAATTTATGGGCGGCACTGGCTGGACCGGTATGGCGGCAATTGCCGGCTATCCCCATCTCAGCGTGCCTATGGGAGATATTGAAGGACTGCCTATCGGGCTTTCCTTCATTGGTGGAAAATGGCAAGACGCTCAAGTATTACAGGCCGGTTATGCCTATGAGCAAGCAACCCATAAAATGATGACACCGAATTTTTTGCAAAGCCTCAATAATCTGGAAGCAATAAAACAAGCACAAGACAAATATGAATAAGGCGGTTGCTTCGTTTATCCACGCCGCTTACCCAAAACGGCAGCGCAAGGAACAGAATAGCGGCGATGCAGGTGGGGCATGTAATCTATTCATCCCCCCTACTCCGTTCCCACGGCGCGGCAGATAAGAGCAATACCGGTTATGTCCGCTTTGTCTCGATTTCTTTTTTTATCATTGGCGTGAACCGTGACACCGGTAGCCAATGTGCCCGGGGGACAAGTAGCGGTAGCCTGCAAGGATCCACAATTATTCGATAGTTTTGACTGACCTGTCTCAACCAATGTCAACGACCCATCCTCATTGATTTTATGGCCCCATATTTGAAGACCTTTTACCCGATGGTTTCGCGTATTCTTGCTGTCGCAAACTTGAATTTTGCTGATAAAATGATTTCCTTTAGGAAAAGCCAAGCTGATCGGATAGTCCACCCAAGAGATAGCAATGTTATCACGCGCATCACATCCATAAGATATGCCATCATCAGCGGCAATGCCCTCACGCGCAATGATGCGCAGAGTACAGGGGCGGTCTCTACTTTCGGCAATCGCAATGCCCCGAATAAATTTATCCTCTAAATCAATATCATCTCTGAAATATGCTGCACTACCCGAAAGCGCCGTATAGTAAGGAGGGCCGACCGGACGCAGTCTGGTTTCCTTATTGCCATCCCCAGAAGGCGTTTCTGTACTGCTCCCGGCAGGCGCCTCTGTAGTTCGAACCTCCCCATCATCTTGACGTCCCTCGCCTACGATTGGGTCACTAGAGGGGATGCCGCCTTCGGGCGGCGTTTGCGATAGGTCGAAGGGATTAGACGAGTCCCCATCTTGAGGTTCTTTTCCCTCGGTAGGGGCTCCATCACTCTGGCGCGTGCCGCCTAAGATTGGGTCCGTAAAGGTGACGTCCTCGTCGGGCGGGGTTATTGAAGGGTCAATCACTGACCCATTACCCGCTTGCTGAATATTCTCACCGTTTCGCACCGATGCGATTTCTGCCTCACTCAAGGCACGGCTAAAAATCCGAATATCGTCAATGGCAACCTTATCTGAACCCCAGCCAAAATTAATAAAATCCTTATTCCCAATAAACACATAATTTTTCTTTGAACTGGGATCGCCACCGGGTTCAACGAATTCTGGGGGCAGCAATATTTGATCATCTTGCGGATCCGTGCTCATGGGCAAACCATCCTCCTCGGTCCATTGATCCTGTTGATAAAGGCGTAGAGATTTGGTCTCAAAATTCCACACCCCTGCAACAAAAACCCATTCATCTTGGGGTAGAGGATCAATATTATCCGCCAAGCGCACCAATTGGCGGCCTGCTTGACCCGCTAATTTACCACCGGTTATTTTTAAGCTGGGAAGACGTTTAGAATCATAAAAATTGACAATATAGCCCTTGCCACCACCGCGTGTCTGTTTGATCCACGCGGTGATGGTAAGTTGATGGTTATTTTCCAGATCAATCTTATATGGAATAGCAGCAGCGGCGCGCGCGCCCACAATGATCGCCTCACCAAATTTACCCGGAACAAATGCCACACAAGGGTGATCAGACGTGCCATTGGCTAGGGGTTTACAATCGCCTCTTTCGTAAATCTTTGCCGGGGTGGCAACACCATCAAAGGGCAGCCTCACAGGACCATTGCTTGAAAAGTCATAAGTTCCAGCGCCATACCAATCGGATCCGACACTATTGCCACCTTGCGCCACCGCATCCGTATGGATGAAAACGGTTCCGGCAAGTATCGCACTCACCATCATTTTCTGAAGATTGGGCTGCTTAGGTAAGATGGACATTCTCATTCCCCTTTGTTTTACACCCTCATATGATTTGCCCCTCATGAAGCAGCGCATCACCAAGTGGTGACACCCGCATTCATCAGGCAGACAAAGGGCGCTTATGAGGGAATACGGAGAAAAGCAGTGTAAAGCGCCATCGTGAGGTTCTTTTTTGCGCAAAACCTGATGGCGCTTGATATAAGAGAGGTTGACTGGTAAATTTATCAAACGCAGGGAAAGGGCGATGCCATTTACGCCGACCATCAGCTAACGCAATTGATTGCGGCCCATCGGAATGGGGATGAAAGCGCTTTCGATAGCGCTGTGGGGATGCTTTACGCAGATTTGCGGGAAATTGCCCATCGTCAGCTTTTACGTCTTGGGGGAAATCCAACCCTGCAAACGACGGCCATTGTCAACGAAGCCTATTTGAAATTAAAAAAATCGTCAGGCCATGCGTATAATAGTGCACATTTTCTCGCTATCATTGCCACAGCCATGCGCCATGTGGTGATCGATTATGCGCGAACACGTCGTGCTGAAAAACGCGGTGGCGGCGCCGCTCATGTGGAACTTGAAGAATGCCATGCCAGTGTTGAGGCACAAGCAGAAGAATTACTGGCCTTAAACGATGCAATTCAAAATTTGTCCGCCCTAAACCCCCGACTGGTAAAAATATTCGAATGTAAGTTTTTCTCTGGCCTTAATGACCAAGAAACCGCAGATGCGCTGGGTATTTCCAAGCGCACAGCACAACGGGATTGGAGGAAGGCCAAAGCCTTTTTAAGTGAATTTCTTGTTGATCATCAATGATGGCGGTTCTCATTAGCTTTATGCGTTTAACTCTGTGGGGAAAAATGGACATTGGCTTTGGAACAGGAATCATACTCAACGCAGCAGATTATCGAGCAGGCGCTTGATCAATTGCTTGAGGCAACCGAGAGCGAGCGGGATAGCATTTTCGCTGCATTTAATCACCATTACCCTTCCCTCACAGCGCGATTGCGTCGCCTCCTAAACTTTGCTCTACGCGACGATACACTCTCCACAACCCTTGATCATGCAGCCCCAGATTTGTTTGCTTCTCTTGTCACCATGGACGAAACGCAACGTCTGGGTGAGAAGGTCGGCGCTTACCGTATCACTCGCCTCATCAATCGTGGCGGCATGGGGGTTGTTTTTGAAGCCGAGCGCGCTGATGGGGCCTTTGAACAAAAAGTAGCGGTAAAGTTCATTCCCCTTTCGGCCACCAACCAACGCTATCGTGATCTTTTTGAAAAAGAGCGCCACCATTTAGCGCGCCTTGAGCATCCGAATATTGCTCGCATCATAGATGCCGGCATTGCCAATGATGGCACGCCCTATTTCATCATGGAATATGTGGAAGGAGTTAGCCTCGACGAAGCGGTAAAACCCCTTGGAGAGAAACGTCGCCTCCACCTTTTTGCTCAACTTTGCGACGCTATTGCCTATTGCCACCGGGCGTTGATTGTTCACGGCGATATCAAGCCGGCCAATATTCTCGTTCAAGACGGCCGCATACGTTTGCTCGATTTTGGTATTGGCCGTCTGTTAGAGCCGCAATATCTGGAAGAGAAAAAAGAACATACACGAGCCTTTTCACAGGAATGGGCTGCCCCAGAACAAATTGACGGTCAGCCGCCTTTGGTGCAAAGTGATATTTACGCGCTGGGTGTTTTGTTGGAACATATTTTAGCGCAACCAACTTCTCTGGCAAAAGCCTCACCCATTCCCGAAGATTTGTCTGCTATTATCAATAAATGTCGCCAAGAAGTGATTGCCCACCGCTATCAATCCG
>JALWRV010000037.1:0-284 GCA_027080545.1 Parvularculaceae bacterium | reverse complement strand
GCCGATATGGAAGCCTACCGCCAACACTATCCCGTAAAGGCCAGGGCGGCGAGCCGCCTTTATCGGTCGAGAAAATTTCTGCGCCGCAATCGATTATTGGCGGGTTCAACCTTCATGCTCATTCTGGGCCTCAGTATCGGGCTTTTTACCGCCTTGTGGCAGGCACGTATTGCCCATAAACAAGCCATTCGGGCTGAACAGACATCAACATTTCTGAAAAGCCTTTTTACCCGCAGCTCACCCTATGATGCGGGTGAAACCGAGGTCACGCTTCTGGAAGTCAT
>JALWRV010000036.1 GCA_027080545.1 Parvularculaceae bacterium | reverse complement strand
GGGATTGGGGGGGCGAGCCGTGAAAAAAAACTGCCGCAAGGAGGGAAGTTACTCTATAAGGAGGCTTCGTCAGTTAAAAACAGCCTTGTCGCTAAACCCCATTCAAATGTGCCATCTGATTTAAAGCCCTATTTTCCCATGAAAACACTCAACGATATTCGCGCGACCTTTCTCAATTTTTATGCCGGACAGGGGCATGAAATTGTGCCGTCGGCGCCTTTGGTGCCGCAGAATGATCCAACCTTATTGTTCGTAAATGCGGGCATGGTGCCGTTCAAAAATGTATTTACCGGTGCGGAAAAGCGTCCCTACAATCGCGCGGTTTCGGCGCAAAAATGCGTGCGCGCGGGGGGCAAACATAATGATCTCGATAATGTCGGTTATACCGCCCGCCACCACACATTTTTTGAAATGCTCGGCAATTTTTCTTTCGGCGATTATTTCAAGGAAGAGGCGATTAGCAGCGCCTGGGATTTATGCACCAAAACTTTTGGGCTGAACCCGGAAAAACTATTGGTCACGGTCTATCACACGGATGATGAGGCTGCAGATTTGTGGGCAAAAATTGCTGGCCTGCCGCAACAGCGGATCATCCGCATCGCCACCAGCGATAATTTTTGGTCCATGGGAGACACTGGCCCGTGCGGTCCATGCTCTGAAATATTTTATGATCATGGGCCGGATATTCCCGGTGGTCCCCCCGGCTCCGCCGATGAGGATGGAGATCGGTTCATCGAGATTTGGAATCTGGTCTTTATGCAGTTTGACCGCCAAAGCGATGGCGAACAGGTGCCCTTGCCCAAGCCTTCCATTGACACAGGCATGGGGCTAGAGCGTATTGCCGCTTTGTTGCAGGGCAAGCATGATAATTACGAGACTGACCTTTTCTTAAAGCTGATCGAGGCCAGTAAAGAGCTTACCAACACGGATGAAAGCGGCGAGAACAAAGCGGCCCACCGGGTCATCGCCGATCATTTGCGCGCCACCTCCTTTTTGCTGGCCGACGGGGTGACACCGTCCAATGAGGGGCGCGGCTATGTGTTGCGGCGGATTATGCGCCGCGCCATGCGCTATGCCCATTTGCTGGGCGCGCGCGAGCCTTTAATGTCGCGCTTGGTGCCGGTCTTGGTGGATGAAATGGGCGGCGCCTATCCGGAATTGAGGCGCGCCCAAAGCCTGATTGAGCAAACGCTCTATTCTGAAGAAGACCGTTTTCGCTCACTGTTGGAGCGTGGATTAAAATTGCTCGACGGTGAATTGGCGAAACTGCCGGATGGGGCGACCCTGCCCGGGGAAGCGGCCTTTAAGCTCTATGACACCTACGGCTTTCCGCTGGATCTAACGCAGGATGCCCTGCGCCGGAAAAATATCGAGGTCGATGTGGCTGGCTTTGATGCGGCGATGGAACAACAACGGGCCAAAGCCCGGGCGCATTGGCAAGGCTCTGGAGATGCCGCGTCAGATGCGGTTTGGTTTGATGTGCGCGAAAAATCGGGTGCCACCGAATTTGTTGGCTATGTGCATGATGCGGCCGATGGGGTGGTGCAAGCCATCATCCGTGATGGCGAACAGGTGGAACAGGCCGAGGCCGGGGACAAGATTGAATTTGTCGTCAATCAAACGCCGTTTTATGCGGAATCCGGCGGTCAGGTGGGCGATGCGGGGGAGGCCCGTAATGAAACCGTTTTGCTTTGTATTGGGGATGTGAAAAAGCGGGCGGGCACATTGCATGCCCACAAGGCAGAGCTGCGCGAAGGCGTATTGAAAGTTGGGGATACTATACGCCTCGCCATTGACCGGGAGCGTCGAAACCAGATTCGGGCGAATCATTCCGCCACCCATCTTTTGCACGCCAGCCTGCGGCATATTGTCGGTGAGCATGTGACACAAAAGGGCTCGATGGTGGCGCCGGATCGGTTGCGCTTTGACTTTTCCCACAATCAAGCCTTGAGCCCCCATGAGCTGGCGGCCATTGAGCGCGAAGTTAATGCTGTCATCCGCCAAAATGCCCCCGTGGGCACACGGATCATGGAATATGAAGAAGCATTGAAAGCCGGGGCCATTGCGCTATTTGGTGAAAAATATGACGATATGGTCCGTGTACTGAATATAGGGCACGCCATCGAAGGCGATGGCGATTATTCGGTAGAGCTGTGTGGGGGAACCCATGTAACACGGACCGGCGATATTGCGCTTTTTACAATCGTTTCCGAAGGGGCGGTGGCTTCTGGTATTCGCCGTAT
>JALWRV010000035.1 GCA_027080545.1 Parvularculaceae bacterium | reverse complement strand
ATATAGCATGCGCGCCGCTTCGAGTCCCCCATCAATATAAACCGCACCCAACAAGGCCTCACAGACATCACCCAATATGCCTATCTTGTCGCGACCGCCAGCTTGCTCTTCTGATTTTGACAGCCGAATAAAGTCTGGCAATTGAAAGAATTGGGCCGCTTCTGCGCAACTTTCTTTGCGCACCAACGCGTTTAGACGGGGGGCCAAACCACCCTCATCCATATCCGGATAGCGCCGCCATAATTCTTCTGCGGTTAGCAGCCCCAACACCCGATCACCAAGAAATTCTAAGCGCTCGAGGGAACGCACCGCCCCTTCCATGGTCAATGACGCATGGCTCAGGGCCCGTTCCAGCAAGGAAATATCCTTGAACTGGTAAGCAATGATAGATTGCAGATCTGTAAAATTATTGGTTCGGCTCATAGGACAGGCAATGGCCTATTTAACCCACCTTGTCAAAGATACGATCATAGCGAATGGCGCTTGGCCATCTCCAGATTTGCCAAATATGCGATTTTTGCCCATCCACCGAAAAGACCAGTCGCTGGGCCCGACCGACGATCTGATATTTCGGGACATAGGCAACATTGGGGGTGCGGCTGTCTAGGGAATTATCCCGATTATCCCCCATCATGAAATAATGGTCTGCCGGTACCAGATAGGGGCCCGTATTGTCATAGATATTCTGATTGCCGCTGCATTCTTGCACAATATAGGATACCCCATTTGGCAGGGTCTCCCGATAGGTTGCGGCGTCTGGATGGAACCCGCGACAACCCACAGTTTCACTGGAAATATATTCACGTGGTACTTTCGTGCCGTTTAGATAGAGCACCCCGTCAATCATTTGAATACGATCGCCGGGCAGGCCGATCACCCGCTTAATATAATCAACATTTCGATCGTGGGCGTTTTTGAAAACCACCACATCGCCACGCTTGATAGGCTTGTCAAAAAGCCGGTCCTTATAGTCCATCCGTGTGAGGGGCCAGATCAAGGAGGCCCGCGAATAGCCATAGCTGCCTTTGCCGACAACCACAAAATCGCCAACCAGCAGATTAGGCTGCATTGATCCGGATGGAATGTTGAAAGGCTGCCAGAAAAATATGCGAAAAATGACTGTAATTACAACCGCCAGTGCAACGGTTTTGGCTACATCCCATATTTCTTCACTGAGACTCATTTGGGCTTCATCAACCCCACCTCGCAAACTTTCGCCTTCCATGCCTGATCCTTTGGTCATACGCCGCCCCTTTTTACTTGATAAACCTGAATAGACCCTTTGGCGTGACCCTGCCAAGCATATTTCCTGTAATATTTGGGTTATCAGCCAACCGTCCCCTCACCCTCTGTGAGCGGTAAAGCCTCAATAATAACAAAGGCCTGCGCGTAAGGATCGTCATCTGTAATAGAAAGGTGGATATGGGCTTCGTGGCCCTTTGGGGTTATTGCCCGCAGCCGGGCCAAAGCGCCACCGGTAAGATGGAAGGTCGGCTTGCCGCTGGGCAGGTTCACCACCCCTAAATCACGCCAAAAAACTCCTTTTGACAGGCCGGTGCCCAAGGCCTTGGCACAGGCTTCCTTGGCGGCAAAGCGTTTGGCATAGGATGCCGCCCTTTTTAGCCGTCGATCCGATTTTTCTTGTTCAATCTGGGTAAAAACCCGTTGCACAAAACGGTCTCCAAAGCGCGCAAGGCTGTTTTCGATGCGCTGAATATCCATCATGTCCTGACCGATACCAATAATCATACGAGCATTCCTGTACGGGCATCATTGATTAGTTGCTTCATTTCCTGCACCGCCCGATCAAGCCCCATGAACAAAGCCTCGGACACCAAAAAATGCCCTATATTGAGTTCGCGCACTTCTGGGAGGGCGGCGATGGGTTGGACATTCTGGAAGGTCAGCCCATGGCCAGCATGTATTTCCAACCCCATCTCGGCACCAAGTTTTGCGCATTTGCGCAGGCGTTCATATTCTTCATTGATCGCTTTGGGGTCAGCCGCGTTGACCAGATCATGATAGGTGCCCGTATGCAACTCCACCACCGGTGCTCCAAGAGTTTTGGCGGCTTCAATTTGGCGCTCTTCCGGATCAATAAACAAAGAAACGCGAATATCACGCTCCTGAAGGGCAACCACAAAAGATTGCAGCGAGTTCGCCTGCCCCGCCACATCCAGCCCTCCTTCGGTGGTGCGCTCCATACGGTTTTCTGGCACTAGACACGCCGCATGGGGGGCAATCTGG
>JALWRV010000034.1 GCA_027080545.1 Parvularculaceae bacterium | reverse complement strand
AGCGCTGCGGTGCCCATTCCCACCCTTGGGTTGCGCGCGAATATTTCTGTTCTGCCCAATCTTGCCCTACGCGGGCGGGCCGATTTGTTTTCTGTCTCGGTTGGCGATTTTGATGGCTCCTTGAGTGATGTTTCTCTCAAGGCCGAATATCGCATTCTCGACACGATCGGCGTTGGCGTGGGCTATAACAAGTTCGAAGTCGATGGGCGGATGCTCAATACCAGTCAGGACTTTGCCACCAATCTCAATTATGATGGTGTTTCGGCCTTTTTAAACTTGCGCTTTTAAGAACGGGCCTTGGGCCTTTGGCTTAATCATCAAGAGATTTTTTAATGGCCGCGCGCACCTCGTCCGGTTGTTCGGCGATGGCGTGCAAGAGTCGCCGCATGTCAGCGCGCAAAGAATGGAGCTGATCCAGATGGGTAGTAAAAATGTAAAGCGCCTCATCACACATATCGAAATCTTCACACAGGGTGCGGATTAAGGCCAGGCGCGCCCGGTCGGCCTCGTCGAATAAAAATTGGTTATTCTGTTCGCGGGGGCGGACGATCCCCTCTTTGATCCAGCCCTGTAGGCGAACACGGCTTATGCCCTGAAAATCGGCAAGGATTTGTTGTTCGGAAAAATATATTTTGTTCGCCATGGTCTACCCCTTCCCTTCACCCCAGCCCGCTCGTGGGTTGAAGGCGTTGTTCGCGCGCCACGCTTCCATGGCTGATTTTACCGTATCGGGAATGGTTTTCGGTAAAATAATTTTCAACTCGACCAATTGATCCCCTGCGGCTTTGCCCTTGCGGGCAATGCCTTTTCCTTTAAGGCGCAAGACCTGTCCGGAGCTGGCTGCGGGTGGAATGTTCATTTTCACCGTGCCGCTCAAAGTCGGCACATCAATTTTGGCTCCGAGCACCGCTTCATCCATCGAGATGGGCAGGGTGAGACGGATATCATCGCCCGTGCGGGTGAATAGATTGTGGGGGCGCACCGAAATTTCAATCAGCGCATCCCCGGCGGGCCCTTTGCCCAGCCCCGGACCGCCCTTGCCTTTCAGGCGAATGGTCTGGCCGTCGCGCACCCCGGCGGGCACGGTGACATCCAACGTTTCGCCATGGGGCAGGGTGAGGCGTTTTTTGCCGCCTTTGGCCGCTTCCATAAAATCAAGTTCCAGCGCGTAGCGGGCATTCTGGCCGCGCATGTGAAAGGTGCCCCCATCCCCTCGGCTGCCATTCCTGCCGCCGGCAGAAGCCCGCGCGCCGCCGCGCCCGAACAGGTCGGCGAAAATATCCGATAAATCCTCCTCGCCGCCAAAGCCGCCAGAGCTTGTGTAATAGCGTGCCCCGTTTGGTCCTTGGGCATGGTCGCGATAGAAGGTCTGCTCGGGCCGCTCATTGCCATCAGCGTCAATTTCCCCAGCGTCAAATTTCTTGCGCTTGTCTTCATCGCCAATAATGCCATAGGCGGCCGATACCGCCTTGAACTGATCAGCCGAGGCGCTGTCGTCGGGGTTTAAATCTGGGTGCAGCTTTTTCGCCAGCTTACGATAGGCCTTGCGGATATCGTCTTGGGAGGCGGTCTTGCTGACGCCAAGGGTTTGATAGGGGTCCTGTGTCATAGGCTCTGATATTGGGGGTTTTATCGATTATTCAAGATGCGAAGCCGATAGTGTTTATTGGGCCAATTCTTCCTCTTTTGATGGCCTTGCCAAGTGATGAGGGCAGGCTTATAGCAGAGCCGAAATTCCCATTTCTGGCCTTTGGTTCGATGCGCAGCCCTGATCGCTTATGCGATCATTCGGGTTGGGGCGCTGTGTGTCGTTATTTTGCGCCAAGTTTTTGAGGAATGGCGGCTGCTTTGGAGGCGAATATGAGCAAAAAGACGGCTTCAATGATGAGTCATATTCGTGGCGATATTTTCGGCGGTGTGACGGCGGCGATTATCGCCTTGCCTTTGGCTTTAGCCTTTGGGGTGGCTTCTGGAGCCGGGCCCATTGCCGGATTATATGGGGCAATCGCTGTTGGGTTTTTTGCCGCGCTATTGGGGGGCACACCATCGCAAGTCTCTGGTCCCACGGGGCCGATGACAGTGGTGATGGGGGCCGTAGTGGCCATTCATGCCAGCAATTTACAAGAGGCTTTCACCATTGTGGTGATGGGTGGAGCCATTCAAATTTTGTTTGGTGTGCTTAAGTTGGGGCGTTTTATCAATTACACGCCTTATTCGGTGGTTTCCGGTTTTATGTCGGGCATTGGTGTGATCATCATTTTGATCGAGACTTTGCCCTTTTTTGGCTTGCCCATCGCCAGTGGCGGTCCGTTGGGGGCAATATCTCATTGGCGCGATATTCCGGCCCAGATGAATTTTGAGGCGCTGACGATTGCCTCGCTCAGCCTAGGGATGATTATTTTTTGGCCCAAACGGTTACAATTCCTGTTTCCAGCCCCGTTGGCGGCGTTGATTGTCGGTACGCTTTTGGCTGTTTTCTATCTTCCTACGGCGCCAATCATCGGTGAGGTGCCAACAGGGTTACCAACCATACATATGCCGACTATTTCGCTAGGGCATTTTCAAGAATTTATTCAGCCAGCATTGATTTTGGCATTGCTGGGGTCCATCGATAGTTTGTTGACCTCGTTGGTGGCGGATTCCATCACCCGAACGCGTCATAATTCTGATCGTGAGCTTATCGGGCAGGGGATTGGCAATATGGTGGCTGGTTTAATTGGCGGTATCCCTGGTGCGGGAGCGACCATGCGCACGGTGGTGAATGTGCGGGCTGGCGGGCGCACTAAATTGTCTGGCATGTTGCATTCAATAATCCTCTTGGCGCTGGTGCTGGGGCTTGGACCATTAGCAGCGCATATTCCCCATGCGGTGCTGGCGGGCATTTTAATGAAGGTCGGATGGGATATTATCGACTGGAATCATTTGAAACATATCACCCATGCCCCGCGTGAAAAAGTTTTCGTGATGTTGGTCACCTTGTTCCTGACCATTTTTGTCGATTTGATTACCGCCGTCGCTGTCGGGCTGATCTTGGCTAGCTTCATCACCGCCCGCTGGATGGGTGAGGAAGAATTACAAGGCATTCAGCCGATCACGCAGGATAGCTTTGATACATTGTCGGAAGTTGAAGCGGCCATTATGCAGGAACATGGAAACAGGATTGGTATGGTTTCATTGGAAGGTCGCTTTTCCTATGCTTCAGCCAGAGATTTTGCTTCCCGCGCCGGTGGATTTCGAGCCGGTTATCAGGTGATGATTTATGATTTTTCTAAAACCACCAAAATTGATACTTCCGCCGCCATCGCCATTCAGGAATTATTGGAAAATGCTGTACAAAATTGTGAAGCCTGTTTTGTGTGTGGATTAAATGGTGCGGCGCGAGATGCTTTGCGTAAGCTTGGGGCGCTTGATGCCTTACCTAAAGGTCATGTGAGACGGCGACGCGAAAAAGCATTGGAGATGGCAGCGAAGATTTTGTCCAGAAAAACAGATTAGATAAATTGGCTATGGGCCGAGTAGCGTGTCGATGATCGGGCAGTCCGGCGTATTGCCCTTGTCGCATTGTTTGGAAATTTTCTTCAATGTCTTTTGTAATTTTTTTAGATCGTCTATTTTTTTGCCGATATTGGCCACATGTTCGCTGGTCAGGTTGAAAATATCCGCGCAGCTATAGTCCCCTCGGTCAACCAGAGAGAGCAGGCTGCGTATTTCTTCAAGAGAAAAGCCAAGCTCGCGGCTACGCAAGATAAAGCGCAAACGCGCTTGGTCGGCCTTGGAATAAAGCCGGTGTCCATGGGCGGAACGATTGGGTTCCGGCAGCAATTGTATTTTTTCATAATAGCGAATGGTTTCGATATGGCAGCCGGAGCGTGCGGCAAGCGCCCCGCGTTTGATGGCTTCTCGCGCAAGTGTGAATTCGGCCATGGCTTTTCCTGTCGACAGGCCCTTTTAAGGGCTTGCACCTGTGGTTACTACAGGGGTTAATGTGGCATCTCTGAGCGTGTGAAACAAGCGCTCTCGAATGAAGTTTTAAACGCCCAAGGATCGGCCATGCGCCAGCCCAAAAATTCTAGCAATATGACAGGACCAGACGGTACACCGCGCCAGAAAAGCGGGCTATTGGCTGCCGGGGGGGTGGCGGGAGCGCTGTTGGCGGCGTCTTGTTGTGTGGTGCCGTTTGCGCTCATCAGCTTGGGGGTTACCGGGGCATGGATCGGCCAGCTTTCCAGCCTTGAGCCCTATAAGCCCTATTTTCTGGCTATCACCTTGGTGTTTTTGGGGATGGGGTTTTGGCATGTCTATTTCAAAAAACCGACCAATTGCGAAGAGGGCTCTTATTGTGCGCGGCCTCAATCTAGCGTGATCACCAAGCTGGCCTTGTGGTTTGGCGTGGTGATGGCGGCGCTGGCCGCGAGTGTGAATTATTGGATCAGATGGTTTTCATAAAAGATTGAAGGAGTAAGCAAATGAATAAGATTATTTTAGGGATTATTCTGCTGGTGGCGTTGGGCCTTGGCGGATTTTATTATGTGAATAATTCTGATGGCGGATTGCGCACGCAATTAGCCAAAAATCAAACGACCAGCGACGAAACGCAACAGGCAACCCCTATCACCCTTGCCGATGCCCGTTTTACCATCGAGAATATGACTTGCGTCACCTGTCCGGTTTCTGTGCGCAAGGCCATGATGCGCGTTGACGGTGTGAAAGAAGTTGAGGTTGATTTTGACAGTAAGATCGCGGCCGTGACCTATGATGCTGCGCGGACCAACCCGGTAGAAATTGCTGCGGCCTCGACCGATGTGGGCTATCCGGCAAGTTTGATCGATTCTTGATGCTTTATTAGCGCTGAAGGGGGTGTACATGGCGGATGGCTGTGGCAAAAAATCTGGACAAAATCCGGACTTAATCATTGTCGGTGCTGGATCGGCGGGTTTTTCTGCGGCTATTACCGCAGCTGAAGCAGGCGCAAATGTGTTGCTCACCGGGTGGGGCACTATTGGCGGCACCTGTGTAAATGTCGGCTGTGTCCCCTCCAAATTTCTTATCCGCGCCGGGCAAGCCCTCTATGAGGCGCGCCATGCCAAGCGTTTTGCCGGTATTGAGGGCAGCGCCGGGCTTCAAGATTGGGCTGCCTTGCGCGAGAATAAGCAATGTTTGGTTGAAGATTTGCGGCGCAAAAAATATAGCGATCTGCTGAAAGACTATCCTTCAATCACCTATCGTGAGGGGCGGGTGAGGTTGGTAGAAGGGGGCGTGGACATTGAAGGGGAGAGGGTTTGTGCGGAAAAAATTCTCATCACCACGGGGACGAGGCCGCATATTCCCGATCTGCCGGGGCTTGTGCAAACCCCCTATCTCGATAGCACGGATGCGCTGGCGCTGGATAAATTACCAAAATCTCTTTTGGTTTTAGGGGGTGGTTTTATTGGCTGCGAAATGGCGCAAATATTTTCGCGGTTGGGGGTTGAGGTAACATTGGTGGCGCGCTCGAGGCTCTTGCCTCAAGCGGAGCCGGAAATTGCCGAGGCTTTGCGCGATTATTTTCAACAAGAACATATCGCCGTGGAACAGGGGCTTGCACTTGACCATGTGGAAAAAACAGCGGACGGCATCGCCTTGACCATAAGCCGCAATGGCAAACAGGAGCGGCTAGAGGCCGCGCGGCTCTTACTGGCCACGGGTCGCCAAGCCAATAGTGATGATATGGGCCTTGAAGAGATGGGTGTGAACATGCGTGATGACGGCACGATCATCGTCGACGTGCACATGCGTACCAGCCATCCGGCGATCTATGCGGCGGGTGATGTCACGGGGCGTGATCAATTTGTCTATATGGCCGCCTATGGGGCAAAACTGGCGGCGCGCAATGCTTTGGCGGTGGGAGAGGCACCGCAGGTCTATGACAATCACATCATGCCCTTTGTGGTTTTCACGGATCCGCAAATGGCTGGTGTGGGGTTGAGCGAAGCCCAAGCGAGGGCCCAAGGCTATGAGGTCAAAACATCCATCGCCCCGCTTGATGTGGTACCCCGGGCTTTGGCGGCCCTTGATATGCGTGGGCTGATCAAATTGGTGGCGGACGCCAAAACCGACCGACTATTGGGGGGGCAAATCTTGGCACCGGAGGGGGCGGATTCCATTCAGACCCTCGCTATGGCGCTCAAATATGGCATGGCCACCCAAGAATTGAGCGACATGATCTTTCCCTATCTGACCACGGTTGAGGGCATGAAATTAGCCGCACAAGGGTTTGGCAAAGATGTTGCCAAGCTTTCCTGTTGTGCTGGTTAGCTGACAGTTAAACAAAAGACCCGCCCCCAAACAAAAGACCCGCAAGGCGTAAACCGAGCGGGCCTTGTCTGTTTTTAATGAAAGGGTTTCGGTCGCTTTAGTCGTCTTCCAATAATTCAGGAAATTTTTCCGCACAGGTTGAGAAAAGCCAGGAAATCGATTCATCGGCAATCATATCCAGAGATTGCGTGGCTATAAGTTCATCTTCTGATTCAACCAGAGAAGCCAACATTTGAAAGCCGGTAAGGGCGTAGTCACAAACATCTTTATCCATGTCTCCTTCCGTCACATACATATTGGCGAAGGAGAGAGAAATCATAGTTGTCGAAATGAAGAATTCTAATGTTGGGTCATCTTCGGGTGTGGTTTCGACATATATGAGCAATAGGTCCGTGAGTGTGGTTGTGCAGACGTCCATGGCCTCGGCGCCAGCTTTTTTGCCTCTTGCATCATAATCATATTGCGTCAAATCACTGACCGCTGTGGTGCAGGTTGTGACGGCTTCTATGGCTTGGTCTACGGCATCGCTTGCAGCATGGGCCGGAACAAAGGCCAGGCCCGCCATTAGGGCAAACGCCGCCACCACATATTTTGGTAAGTTTATCATCATTCCCTCTCTGATGTGTTTAATGTTGTTTAACAACACACCAAAATTGGGATGATGCGTGTCCCCCAAGTCTCATTATAAACCAATGTTAGGGGGTGTAAAGTTCTGCCAAAGGGGGCAGTGCCAAAAAGGGTCATTGTTTCGCTTGGGTCCTTATAACGCTTTATTTTTCCTTAGGCCAATATAAGCGCGTGCTGAGTTCCTCTCTTTCTCAGTATAGCGATGATTCAAAACCTATCACCCATCAGCAAAAAAAGAGGCGATGGTATGGCATAATAAAATTATTTGAAAAACCGAAATATTATAAGGCTTTTACATTTTCATAATTCATTATTCAGACAGGCTATTCCAAGTGTCTGGAAATTGCTCGGCACAGGAGCTGAAAATGGCCGATACATAATCATTTGAAATAAGGCCGAGGACATTGTCGACCATTTCTTGATCTTGTGATATGGCAACCAGAGTGGAAAATCCAAGAAAACTAATGAAGGCATAATTGCACACATCTTCGTTTGTATCGGTACCGGAAACATACATTTGTGCAATAGACAAATACAACATATTTGCAGAAAGGGCATAGGTTACCAATTCAGAATTTTCACTTCCATCTACCTCAGATAATTTCTGCACGCTGTCTTGGCAAATTATCATAACCTTCTCGCCTTCAGCTTTGCCAGCGGCATCGTAAGAATATGAAGTAAGATTGGATAGAGCGGATCCGCATTTATCTAAAATAGTTTCGATTTCGCTCACAGTGGCGGCAGACGCACTGGTAAAGGCGAATGAAAAAATTATGGTCAAGCTTATGGTGAATAGTTTCGCCAGTTTCATGCTATTTCCTTTCGGGAAACTCGGTTGTTGGCCCCTGCCTGATGAGCGCGATGAACAATTCGTTTCTTCGGCCGGTTTGGCGGCTTGGGCATCATTCGCCTTTGCTGGTTTGATCCCTTTTGGATAAAGCCATGGTTTGCTCCTAAACCATGGCGAGCATGATCAGACGCATGTTATAGTATCATCTAAAATAGATTGGGGCAAACGAGCTGGATTAGGCCATCGCTTTTTGGAAATTTTCATCCACCTTGTCGAGGAAGCCCGTGGTCGTCAGCCAACCCTGTTCCGGCCCGATTAACAAAGCCAGATCTTTGGTCATGTGCCCGTTCTCAACGGTTTGAATGACCGTTTGCTCCAGCGTTTCGGCAAAACGTTTCAAATCTTGATTATCATCGAGTTTAGCCCGATGCAGTAGGCCGCGGGTCCACGCAAATATGGAAGCGATAGAATTGGTCGAGGTCTCTTCGCCCTGCTGGTGTTGGCGATAATGGCGGGTGACGGTGCCGTGAGCGGCTTCGGATTCGCAGATTTTGCCATCGGGCGTCAGCAAGACGGATGTCATCAAGCCGAGCGAGCCAAAGCCTTGGGCGACCGTGTCTGATTGCACATCGCCATCATAGTTTTTGCAGGCCCAGACATATCCGCCAGACCATTTCATGCAAGAGGCAACCATATCGTCGATGAGGCGATGCTCATAGGTGAGACCTTTTTTCTCGAAGCCGTCTTTGAATTCTGTCTTGAACACTTCTTCAAACAAATCTTTGAAGCGGCCATCATATTTTTTCAAGATCGTGTTTTTGGTCGATAGATAGACCGGAAATTCGCGCTGTAACCCATAATTAAAGCAAGCGCGCGCAAAGTCGCGAATAGAATCGTCTTGGTTATACATGCCCATGGCAACGCCAGCCGCCGGCGCATCATAAACCTCATGTTCGATAATCTCGCCGCTTTCGCCTTCCCATTTAATGGTCAGCTTGCCTTTGCCGGGAAATAAAAAGTCGGTGGCGCGATATTGGTCACCAAAAGCGTGACGGCCAATGATAATGGGCTGGGTCCAGCCGGGCACCAGACGTGGTACATTTTTGATGATAATGGGCTCACGAAAAACCACCCCGCCGAGAATATTGCGGATGGTGCCGTTGGGGGAGCGCCACATTTTTTTGAGATTGAACTCTTTTACCCGGGCTTCGTCCGGTGTAATGGTGGCGCATTTAATGCCAACGCCGTGCTTTTTGATCGCCTCGGCGGCCTCGACGGTTATCTTGTCTTCAGTCTGGTCGCGTGACTCGATTCCGAGGTCAAAATAGAGCAAATCAACATCAAGATAGGGGTGGAT
>JALWRV010000033.1 GCA_027080545.1 Parvularculaceae bacterium | reverse complement strand
AACATGGACAACGTGCCTTGCTCAATCTAGGTCATAGCTTTGGCCACGGGCTGGAGATGGTCAATGGCTATGGCGATAATTTATTTCATGGGGAAGCGGTGGCGCTTGGCTGCGCCATGGCGTTTCGGTTTTCTGCGGCCCGTGGTGATTGCCCATCAAGCGAGGCCGAGCGCGTGAGTCTGCATTTTGCCCAACAGGGCCTACCCGCGCATCTGTCAGATATTGACTTCACACCCACCGCCGAGGCCTTACTGGCGGCCATGGAACAGGATAAAAAAGTGAGCGACGGAAATATCAATCTCATCCTCGCGCGAAGCATCGGCGATGGTTTCATTGCCCCCGATATTGATCGAGCTATCTTGAATGAGTTTCTGGCCACGGAGTGCATCTCATGAGTGATCAGGAAATGATCATCCGCATTGCGATCATCTTTATTTTGCTGATGGTTTCGGCCTTTTTTTCCGGCTCCGAGACCGCCCTTACCGCCACGTCGCGAGCTACCATGCGCACCCTTGCGCAAAATGGTAATAAACGCGCCCGCTCGGTGGTTGATTTAACCGAAAACCGCGAACGCCTTATCGGCGCGATTTTGCTCGGCAATAATCTGGTGAATATTCTCGCCTCTGCATTAGCCACGTCTGTGGTCGTTGAAAAAATCCCCGGAGATCAAGGCATTGCCTTTGCCACATTGGTGATGACAATTTTGGTGGTGCTGTTTTCAGAAGTGATGCCAAAAACTGCAGCCATTGCCCGTCCTGAAGCCTTCGCCATGTTGGTCGGTGGCTTCATGCGTTGGATTGTCTTTCTTTTCGCCCCGATCACCCATTTGATGCAAGTTATTGTGCGCAGCGCCCTACAGGCTTTCGGACTAGATGTCTCGCGCACTAAAGCGGTGCTATCGGCTAATGAAGAATTGCGCGGGGCGATTGATTTGCACCATGAAGAAGGCCGGGTCGAAAAACATGCCCGCGACATTATTCGCGGCGCACTGGATCTGGAGGATATTCGCCTCGAAGAGGTGATGATCCACCGTAAGAATATTGAAATGATCGACCTTGATCGCTCGCCTCGCGAAATCATCCAAGCGGTGATGGCCAGTCGCTTTACCCGTATCCCGCTCTATCGAGACAATCCCGATAATATTGTCGGGGTCATTCACGCTAAGGATTTGCTCCGGGAGATATGGCGTGCCGATGGCAAAGTCTCTCGGGTTGATTTTATGAAGGCCGTGCGCGCCCCCTATTATGTGCCGGAGACCACCACCCTGTTTGAGCAGCTTGATGCCTTTAAGCGCACCCGCCAGCATTTCGCCCTTGTGGTCGATGAATATGGCGCGATTATGGGGCTGGTGACCATGGAGGATATTCTCGAAGAAATTGTCGGCGAAATTGAAGATGAACATGACAAGCCGGTTGAAGGCATTCGCCCCCAGCCCGATGGATCGGTACATGTTGACGGCAATGTGACCATACGCGATTTAAACCGGCTGCTCGATTGGCAATTACCAGACGAAGAAGCCGTCACCATTGCCGGTTTGGTCATCCATGAGGCCCAAACCATCCCGGAAGTCGGACAAGTTTTTTCCTTTCACAATTTTCGCTTTCAAATTCTCGGGCGCAGGCGTAATCAAATTACCAGCCTGAAAATTATTCCGTTGGAGACCCCATCCAACGCGACCAGCACTAGAAAAGACCCAATCACAACCGATAAAAACCCTGACAATAAGCCCACCACGGATAAAAGCCCCAACGGATAGAAGTCGCGTTCATGAAATTTGCCCTCCCCTCTCCCAAGCCCGGCAAACATGCGCTCGGCTTTTTATTCATCACCGTTCTCACCAGCATGATCGGTTTTGGTATTATCATTCCGGTGATGCCACGCTTGATTCAAACCCTCGCACAAACCGATGTCTCCGGTGCGGCCCGCTATGGTAGCTATTTAATGCTCGTCTATGCAGTAATGCAGTTTTTCATGTCGCCGATCATTGGCGGCTTGTCGGACCGGTTCGGGCGGCGCCTCGTTATCCTTATATCGCTGGTAGCCTATGCCATCGACTATGCGCTCATGGCCACGGCACCGACCTATAGTTGGTTGATTATAGGCCGCGCCATTGCTGGGGCCTGTGCGGCCACCTATGCAACCTCCAATGCCTATATCGCCGATATTTCGCCCCCGGAAAAACGCGCCGCCAATTTTGGCATGATGGGGGCCGCCTTTGGCTTAGGGTTCATCATTGGCCCATTGGTGGGG
>JALWRV010000032.1 GCA_027080545.1 Parvularculaceae bacterium | reverse complement strand
CTTGGCGAGTGTCCCAGCGGTGTCAATCATGTCGTCAAAAATGAGGGCATTGGTACCCGCCACATCGCCGATGATGTTCATCACTTCTGCTACGTTTTCTTTGGGGCGACGCTTGTCCACAATGGCAAGAGGCGCGCCCAGCCGATTGGCAAACTCCCGCGCCCGGCTCACACTCCCGGTATCCGGGGAGACAATCATCAAGTTCTCCTGAACCGCATGATGATGCTTCAGGTGGTTCACAAAAACCACCTCCGCAGACAGATGATCCAAGGGGATATCGAAAAAACCCTGAATCTGTCCACAATGCAAATCAACGGTCAAAACACGATCCGCACCCGCCGCCGTCAATAAATTCGCCACCAGCTTGGCCGTTATCGGCACACGCGCCTTGTCTTTGCGATCCTGGCGGGCATAGCCGAAATACGGCATCACCGCCGTAATCCGCTCGGCGGACGCACGCTTTGCCGCATCAATCATGATCAGCAATTCCATCAAATGGCGGTTCACGGGCGGTGACGTGCTGTTCACCAGATAGACATCACGTCCACGAATATTATCCGCTATCTGAACCCGTATTTCGCCATCGGAAAAACGTCCTACGCTGGCACGCGCCGGGCTGCAATCCAAGTGCTCACAAATCCCGCAGGTGAGCACTTCGGAGGCACCGCCACTGAAGACTTTCATGTCGCTCGTATAAGCCACAGAGCTGCTGATCCTTTACCAGATAGTCCTCCCGGCGGGAGGAAAAATGGCAGGGGCGGTAGGATTCGAACCTACAATACCCTGCACCAAAAGCAGGTGCCTTACCATTTGGCCACGCCCCTGTAAAGCCCAGCCATTGTTAACGGCCTTGCGGACCAATGATCACCCTGCGGAACACAACAACAAGGTTCGTCCGCGCCAAGGCATCGAGGGAGTGAGGAGTATAGCAACTGTATAATTGCCAAGTCAACGTGAAGCGCCTTGAATTTGGTGCTGCACGCCGTCAACATGCTAAAGTGGAGGCTGATATCCATCAACGAGTGGCACCTACGAGGGGCTGCTGGCTGTCGAAAACTTTTCGGGAGGAGTTGCCCCATGCGAAGTGCATTAATCGCAGTTTTCTTGCTGAGCATTGTCCCCTGCGCTTCGGAAGAAGCCGACATCGCCAAAGCCATCAAACAGAGCCCGCCCGCGCTCAACATCGAAACGGGCTGGGAGATCCCTTCGGAGGGTTATTGCGATCAGCCCTACGTGGTGAAGCTGAAGGACGGCACCTGGCTCTGCGTGATGACCACCGGTCCGGGTAAGGAAGGGGCCGGGGGGCAGCATATCGTCTCAACGCGCAGCAGCGACAAAGGAAAAACCTGGACACCCCTCCTTGATATTGAGCCTGGAAATGGGCCTGCCGCTTCGTGGGCCATGCCCTTCCTCACTCCGACAGGGCGTGTCTATGTGTTTTATACCTACAATGCGCACAATATACGAAGCTTTTTTAACAAGCCCGTCGGCACAAAGAAACCCGTCGAAATAAAGCGGGTGGACACCTTGGGTGAGTACGCCACCAAGTACTCGGATGACGGTGGGCTATCCTGGTCAAAAAAACGATGGTATATCCCCATACGAGAAACCGCCATTGACCGGGAGAACGCTTATCAGGGTCGAATTCGCTTTTTCTGGGGGGTCGGTAAGCCCATTACGCACAACGGTGCCATGTACTTGGGTTTCGCCAAAGTTGGCCTGTCTGGCGGAGCTTTTTTCTCGGAGACGGAGTCCTGGTTCCTGCGAAGCGATAACCTGCTGACAGAGGCCGACCCCGGAAAGTTTCATTGGGAAACCCTGCCCGAGGGCGACCATGGCCTGCGCTCGCCCGAAGATTCCATTGCGGAAGAGGTCAACCTGGTTGCTCTGTCGGATGGCGCCCTGTTCTGCACCTACCGGACGGTTGCTGGGCATCCGTGTCAGGCGTATTCCAGAGATGGCGGGAAATCGTGGACACCGGCGGCATTCATGACCTACCGACCGGGTGGTCCTTTGGTGAAACATCCCCGGGCCGCGAATTTTGTGCGCAAGCTCACGGAGGGGCCGTATGCCGGGCGCTACATCTATTGGTTCCATAACAATGATGGACGTGATTTCAGGGGCCGCAACCCGGCCTACCTGCTTGGTGGCGTTGAACAGGACTCACCTCAGGGGAAGGTGATTTATTGGGGCGAACCCGTCGCCGTGCTGTATGACGCAGATCCCAAAGAACGGATCAGCTATCCCAATT
>JALWRV010000031.1:402-2253 GCA_027080545.1 Parvularculaceae bacterium | reverse complement strand
TCTTCAGCAGGGGCGGGTTCCGGGAAAGGCACAGGATTGTCGGACAGGGTTGCCAGATAGGCGAGAAGATCGGCCCGTTGTTCAGGCTTGGAGAATTTCTGGGCCATGGAAGTGCCGGGCATAAAGCTTTGGGAGTTTTCCAGCAATTTATCCAGCCGTTCATAGGTCCAATCACCCCCCGCCTGTTGCATGGCTGAGGTATAGGTAAAGCCTTCATGGCTGGCGACGGGGCGACCGACGACCCCCCAGAGATTGGGGCCGGTCGCGTTGGCACCACCCTTGTCCAGCGTGTGGCATGTAGTGCAAATGATGGCGCGGCTTTTTCCCTTTTTGGCTGATGCGTTGGCCAATAGCGTGCCGAGGTCGACTTTTTTAGGGGCTGCTTTGGCCGGGCCGTCCTCAAGGCTTACGGCAACGGGATAGCCTTCAAAACCGAACGGATTGTCCGGATCCACATGCTCCTCGCCCTTCACATGCACCTCATGGCCTTCCGTGGCGGTGACGGTTTCCACGAGAATGGGAATACCAAAAAACAACAGACCGGTAACCAGAACAGCGGCAGCGAGTTTATTCAAGAACAGCGGATCTTTCATTGGATGAAACCTCAGAATCCCTTCAAAATTTATCTGACAATAACCAATTTCACGGGGTTTTAGCGGCCTTCCCTGCTGCTGTCTATGATAGTTTGGGGATAGTTTAGGGGCTTTTCGAGGCTGATTGAGGGGCAAATGGGACCTGTTGGCAGGCTTTTCGCATCGCTTTGGTTGGTTTAAGGGGTAGTCATGGGCTGATTTGGCCCCGGCGACACTTTTGATGGCCGTGAAAGAGCAGAGGTCCGGACGATGCGGGAAGAGTTTATAGCGTTTCAGGGGGAGCGGGGGGCCAATTCCGAGGTCGCCTGCCAGACCTTTGCGCCGGGCCTGACGCCCTTGCCTTGCGCGACCTTCGAGGGCGTGTTTGCCGCAGTGCGCGAAGGTAGAGCGCTCAAGGCGATGATTCCCATTGAAAATTCGGTGGCCGGACGGGTGTCAGACATTCATCATCTGCTGCCCGGCGCGGGGCTTTCCATTATAGCCGAGCATTTTTTGCCAATTCAGCACCAGCTTATGGTGTTGAAGGGGGTTGATGCCGACGGTTTGAAAATAGTGCGCTCTCATGCCATGGCCTTGGGCCAGTGCCGGACAGAAATACGCCGCCGGGGATTATTGCCGGAAATGGCGGGTGATACGGCTGGAGCCGCCCGTCAATTGGCAGAAAATCCAAACCCAGAAGTGGCGGCGATTGCCCCCAAACTTGCCGCAGAAATTTATGGGCTGGAGATCGTTGCGGAAAATATTGAAGACGCCGATCATAATACCACGCGCTTTTTGGAAATGGCACCGGAACCCGCTAATATTCCCCTAGGCGACAGCCCTTGTTTGACCAGCATTATTTTTGAAGTGCGCAACATACCCGCCGCTTTATTCAAAGCGCTTGGTGGTTTTGCCACCAACGGGGTCAATATGACCAAGCTGGAAAGTTACCAGAAAAATGGCGGATTTAATGCCACCATGTTTTATGCGGATATTGAGGGGCACCCAGAAGAGCGCTCAGTGCAATTAGCGCTAGAAGAGCTTTCCTTCTTCTCCAGTACCGTGACCATTTTAGGGGTCTATGAGGCGTCTCCCTTTCGTAGGAAATAGGGCCGCGCCCCGCGATAATATTTGCAAAAATATTTGATTGTCACGCGCCGCACCATTGGCGGAGCATATGGCCCGCAAGGGAAAAGGCAGGAGGCAAGAAAAGAGGGCTTTGGGGCCCTGCGGATAAATGTTTTTTCGCCTCCTGCCTTTTCCCTTGCGGGCCATATGC
>JALWRV010000031.1:0-392 GCA_027080545.1 Parvularculaceae bacterium | reverse complement strand
TGGCGTCTTCCAATTCGTCCTTGTCGATATTGAGATCGCGGTTTTGGGCGGTGGCCGTAAAGCCGATCATCAAACTATCTGATAGGGGCCAGGGCTGACTGCCGATAAAGGTCAGGGCGTCTATATACAGGCCGGTTTCCTCAAAAACCTCGCGGCGGGCGCCTTCCTCAAGGCTTTCGCCAATCTCCACAAAGCCCGCCAGAGCCGAATAAAGTCCCGTTGGAAAATGATGATTGCGCGCCACAAGACAATGATCGCCTTCTACCACAAGCACCAACACCACCGGATTGATACGCGGAAATATTTCCGTGTCCTGATTATCGACCAGCTTGACCCCCCCTTCGGCGAGGCGCATGGGGTGACCGGTTTTGGGGCTGAAGCGGTTTTTGCGC
>JALWRV010000030.1 GCA_027080545.1 Parvularculaceae bacterium | reverse complement strand
GTACGCTTTTGGGTGGTATTTTATTTTCCGGTCTGGATTTGTGGACCAACACCATAGCCAAGGGCTTTTCTCTGTTTGGCACCCTCCATCATGGGAAAACGGATGCGGCATCAACGGAGCCTGCCAACTTGCATCAACCGATTGATTATCCCAAGCCGGATGGGGTATTGACCTTTGATCGGCTGACCAATGTTTCCTTTTCCGGTACTAATCACGCCGAAGACCAGCCCGCCCATTTGCACCTCAAGGACAAGACGATCCCGATCAAGACCAATCTGCCGGAATATGGGGAACCAGCGCAGTTTTATTGTCCGGCAGCCGTTTATGAGGTGTTGTATGATGAGGCCGGGGAAAATCCGCGCTTTCAAATAAACGCACAAAACTGCGTTCATTGTAAAACCTGCGATATTAAAGACCCTTCACAAAATATTGATTGGCAAACGCCGCAAGGAGGAGATGGGCCAAACTATCCCAATATGTAATGTTCCACCCCTGTTACGGCTCGTGATGGCGCTTGCACAGCGGGGGCGGCTAGCGCATCATGCGGGCTGATTCAGTTCAGTATGGATAGTGACGATCTCCCATAGACAAGTCTCTTAGGAAAAACCTCTTGGGGAAAAGATGGAAGCGATGATGGCAAGACAGGTGGTAAGTAGGTGGGGGTGGACGGTTTTAACGGTTTTGGGGCTGGTTTTCTTGTCCGGTTGTGCAAGCCTGACAGAGCGGGTCACAGGACAAGGTTGGCAGACCCTATGGCCGAATGCAAAAATTGATCGAAGCTACAGGGATAAAACCCTGACCGGTGAATATTTAAAAGCCCGCTATGCAGCCCATGCGCAAGCGTTGACGCAAGCCGCTCATTCATATGAAAAACTATCCCAAGCCTTGCCGCAAAATCGGGTGCTACGCGAAAAAGCCTTTTTTTATGCGCTGGCATCGGGAGACATTCGACAAACCAAAAATTATGCTGCTGATTTGCGCCAAGCAAAAATGGAGCGCAAAGATGATAGGGCTGAACCAGATGGTTTGTCGGCGCTCAATCGGGAATTGCCGGATTTTGTCGCGTTTGCGGAATATCTTGATCGAGGCGATTTAATGGCCGCGCAGCAGGCTTTGGCGGAAGCAAAACCGCAGACCATGTTGGGTAATTCCATCAAACATCTTCTCAATGCTTGGTTGATCAATGATTTGCAAACCCCTAGTGAAGCGGTGCAAGCGGTGCGCACGCCACAGAGTAAAGATATATTTGGTGGATTTGTACCGTTACATCAGGCCTTGATGATGGCTGATCAGGCCCCCGATGAGAGGACGCAAGCAGCGTTTGAAAATGCGTTGCAAGGCTATGCTCAGGATATGGCGGTGCGGGCCTTCGCTTTGTGGTTAGAGAAAAATGGTCAAATTGATCAAGCGGCGATCATCTATCGGGCGATGATTGATGAAGGGGGCATGATGCGGCGCGCGGGTCGGTTTGGCTTGGCGCGCCTGAGCCAAGCCATTGAAGGAGAAACCACCAGCTTTATCAAGCTCGCGCAAAGGGCTGATATGCCGCTCGCCAATGACGCCCGCTCCGGTTCGGCTTTGGTCTTTCATAATTTTGCATGGTCCGCCTATGAGCAGGCCATGGCAGAGCAACAAGCGGCAAGCCGTGCAGGCTTTGATGGCTTTCGGGCCTTTCTGAATACGCCGCTTGCCTATGGGCGTATTGCCCTGATGTTGGAGCCGCAATTTGACGAGGCGCATTATCTTGTTGGCTCGGTCTATATGAGCAATGAAAATTATGTGCGAGCGGCCGAGGCCTTTTCGCGGGTGCGGCCGCAATCGGTTTATTATGAATATGCGATGATTGATCGGGCGCGGGCCTTGGAGAAAAGCGGCGATTTGAAAAGAGCCATTCAATCATTGGAAAAAATGGTCGCTCAAGACCGTTATGCGCTGGATGCCATGTTGCGTTTAGCCAGCCTTTATGATGAGGCCGATGAATTACCAGCAGCAGAACAAATTCTCACCAAGGGCATAGAAGCGACAACTATTTTATTGGTGCGTGACGACACCCCAGAAAATGAAAGCGCCCTATGGCGTTGGTATTTTACGCGTGGGGCCATACGCGCTGAACATGATATGTGGGAACAGGCAGAAGCGGATTTTCTGGAAGCCAATCGCCTTGCCCCTCAACAGCCTTTGGTTTTGAACTATCTGGGATATTCTTGGGTGGAGCGCGGCAAAAATCTTGATCAAGCGTTTGCGATGATTGAGCAAGCCTTGGCT
>JALWRV010000029.1 GCA_027080545.1 Parvularculaceae bacterium | reverse complement strand
TGAACGGGGCGACGCCCGTACCATTGAATTTAAGCGCTACACAAAAAGCACAGTTGGAAGCGTTCTTGAAAACCCTCAGCGGTTCCAACGTCTACACAGATCCAAAATGGAGCGATCCCTTCGCTCCTTAAAGAGGACCCCCTCTCCTCTTCTTCAAGGCAAGCAATTTCCGGATTGCTTGCCTTTTTGCTTCTTACCAAATCTGCCCTGATGTTTTCGGCTCTTGAGAAACGCACCACGCCCTGAGATCCAACCCGAAGCCGCGCAGGGTTAAAAGCCCCTTGCCAATCATATCAACATATCTTTATATCTTGATATAATTAGACTCGCCCCCATGGGGCAGATCAGAAGGATTTATGTATATGTTGAAAACCCGGCTTGGCCAGCGCGATTTGCTGGCCCTTTTTCTTGCTTCTTCTCTGGGAATAAACACCGCTGCGGCCACTGAGCATGGCGACGAAGGGGATCAAATCATCATCACCGGCAGCCGAACCGAGACCTCCCGGGACATGATCGGCCAGCCCGTCACCATTCTTGATTCTGATCTTATCGCCATAAAAGACCAGACCTATCTGGCTGATCTGTTGCGACAAGTGCCAGGACTGGCGGTAAATCGCACAGGCGGTCCCGGCGGGCTAACGCAATTGCGTCTTTGGGGCGGAGAAGCCAATCAACTATTGGTGCTTCTCGACGGGGTAGATATTTCTAGTGCCGGACAGGGCGAGGTGGATTTTTCCTCGCTACTTCTCACCAATATTGATCGGGTGGAAATACTAAAAGGGGGTGCCAGCGGTCTTTATGGGGCAAATGCCCTCTCCGGTGTCATCAATATCATTACCAAAAGTCCGAAAAAATCCGAAACTGAAGGCCGCTATGAATATGGTAGTGCCCAAAGCCAATATGGACAGCTTGGCGGAGCGCTGGTGCGCCCACGCGGATTCATATCTGCCACGATCGCCCGTCAGCAAAGCGATGGCTTTAACGCAGCCCTGCAAGGCGACGAACGCGACGGGGTAAAATTAGACACCGGTTTTTTACGCGGACAATGGCAAATCACGGATCCGCTCCGCCTTGATGGCTGGCTGCGCAAGGTCAATAAATTCGCCGACATTGACGGCTTTGATTTTACCGGCGGTCCCTTACAAGGGTTGGCCATTGATGAAGACAGCTTCAATCATTTCAAGGATTTTAATGCCGCCTTGTCTGCGACACTTTCCTTAAATGATGATCTTTTTGTGACCCGCCTACACCTAGCCCGCGCCAGCACCGATTTTACAGGGGGCAGCAATGGTACCGCCTTTTATGGCACGGAAGATTTGCGCGAAACCCTTTCCTTGCAGTCAAGTTTTGTCTGGAAACAAAACCCACGCACCCAACATCGTATCACCCTCTTCATTGATCAAAAGCGCGAATCTTTTCGCAATATTTTTCCTTCCGATCCCTCGCAAATAGCACGCCTATCGCGCCACCTCACAGGGCTTGGGATCGAATATCGCGGTCAATATGGCAGACATTTATTTCTCAACGGATCCCTGCGCCAAGAATATAATGATGCCTTCAAAGATGCCCTTACCGGCTCTGTCAACGGGGCTTGGCGCCTCCCAGAGCGCGGCTTGCGCCTGCATGCCAACTATGGCTCCGCCGTCACCAACCCAACCTTTTACGAGCAATTCGGCTTTACCCCCGGCCTGTTCGTCGGCAACCCCAATTTAAAACCGGAGCGCGGCGATGGTTTGAGCGTCGGGATTGAAAAATCATTTTCTCAAAAGGCCATCTTTGACGTAACTTTTTTTCAAAATCACCTCAAAGATGAAATCCGTTCTCAATTTCCCTCCGTGGTCAATGATCAAGGCACCAGCAAACGCCGCGGTGTCGCTATCGAGGCGCGCTTGGCGGTAACCGGGGGAGAGCTGCGCCTTGCCTATACTAATCTTGACGCAAGTGAGGCCGATGGCTCTCGCGAGGTCAAGCGTCCATCCCATCAAGCCAATATGGATTGGCTAGGCTCTTTCGGAAAGCTCAATTACAGCGCCAGCCTCACCTATAATGGCCGCATGGTAGACAATGATTTCAGAAATTTTTTCACCAATGGCTTTGTCGCATCAAAAACCCCGCTTAATTCATATTGGCTCGGGCGCATTTCCGGCTCTTATCCCCTCACCGATCAGGTGCAACTATTCGGGCGCGTTGAAAATCTATTCGATAGCGACTATCAGGAAGTGATCGGCTATAACACACCCGGGCGCACCGCCTATCTAGGGCTCCGGTTTCGT
>JALWRV010000028.1 GCA_027080545.1 Parvularculaceae bacterium | reverse complement strand
TAGCCCGAAAGGCGGTTTGTCCCTTTTTGCCTAGTTTAGAAAGTTTCGGCACGGTGACATCGATGGTTTGTTGAGAGCCGTTGCTTTCTTTGTTTCCACAGCCAGCAACGCCAAGCGCGATAATAAGGGCAATAATATAAAGCGGTTTCATCAGCTTGATCCTTGTATCAATATGAACAAGGATAGAGGGGGCAGCGGTTTTGCGCCACCCCCTTTTCTTACAAAAGCACGGCGTTATTTAGCGCCAATTTTGCGTAAAATATTCGTCATCAGACACCAGCCGGTAATGCCAGACTGAAACAGGTTCAAGCCCACAAAGGTGATGAACCAGAGCCAAGACATTTTGGTTAGGTCAATCTGGCCGTAATAATGGCCAAGCCCCAGCGATAGTAGGATGAAAAATCCAGCGATGGACATGGTAAGGCGTTGTGCGCTCATGGGTGTTCCTCCTCATTATGTATATGTTCTAAGCAAGATTAGAACATTATAATAATCTTAATGGGGAAGAGCGCTGGGGGCAAGTGGCCCCACAAGCGCCATTTTACGGGCTTGCAGGGCCTAAAGGGTTATCGATTCAAGAATTTTTGAATGTCTGCCTCACCAAAGGGGAAGATGATGGTATTGGTGCGATCATTGGCAATTTCTTGCAGAGCGCTTAGATAGCGCAGCTTCATGGCGCCGGGTTCGGTGGCCAGAATGGTCGCGGCTTCTGATAGTTTGGTGGCGGCTTGTTGCTCCCCTTCGGCGAGGATAACTTTGGCGCGCCGTTCGCGTTCGGCTTCTGCCTGTTTGGCGATGGCACGGATCATTGAAGCATCAACATCGACATGTTTAATTTCGACATTGGAAACTTTGATGCCCCAAGCCTCGGTCTGTTGATCTAGAATGGTTTGAATGTCGGCGTTTAGTTTGTCGCGCTCCTGCAACATTTCATCTAAATCATGCTTACCAAGAACAGACCGTAAGGTGGTTTGTGCCAACTGACTGGTGGCGGCCATATAGTTTTCGACCTGAACGACCGAGCGAACCGCATCGACAACCCGATAGTAAATAACGGCATTGACCTTTACCGATACATTATCCCGGGAGATAACATCCTGAGTTGGCACATCATGCACCAATGTACGCATATCAATTTTGCGTATTTGCTGGATGATGGGGATCATCAAAACCAGCCCCGGTCCGGCGGCTTTGCGTCCGACCCGTCCAAGGGTGAAAATAACCCCGCGCTCATATTCGCGTAAAATCTTGAAGATTGAAGTTAAAAGAAAGCCCCCAACCCCGAGGGTCGCTATAATAAATCCGATGCTCATGCTTAGTCTCCGTTGGTTTCACAGCTTTTGATAGACGCCAGGTTTACGTCGCGCTCGATTTTGATCCTGTGATAAAGCGGGTGAGAGTTGCCCCTTCATTCAATGTTTTGACGACCAATACCAGCCCCTCAATATCGACAACCCTAATCCGGTCACCTTTTTTCAATGGTTTTTTGGCGCGGGCACGCCATCGCTCCCCTTCAACAATAACATGGCCATGATTGCCCTCTTCATCCCAATCTTCAACCACGCCTTCTTTTTTGCGGATCGCTTCGGCGCCGATCAACAGGCCGTGGCTGCGCGATTGTACCAGCGCATAGAGAATGGTGGCAAGGAAAACGCCGCCAATGAGCATGATGATGGTCAATAAAGCAGGCGAGACACGGTAAGCATCCGGGTAAAGGAAATAGAGCCCCGCCCCGAAGGTGGCGAGGCCGGCAACCCCGACAATGCCGAAGGTGGGCGTGTAGGCCTCCAATATGATCATGACAATGCCAATTGCCATAAAGGCCAGTGCCAGCGCGTTGTATGGCAGTACGGAAAAGGAATAGAGTGCGAGCAAAAGACAGATAAGGCCGAACATGCCGGGAAAGATAGAGCCCGGATTCCAAATTTCCGCAATCAAGCCGGTGGTGCCCAGGGTGAGTAAAATGGCCGCGACATTGGGATCTGCAAAAAAGCCCAATATGCGCTCCCACAAAGCCGGTTCGACCTTAGTGACCACTATGTCGGCGCTGTTGATGGTGACGGTGCCGGCGGGGGTTTTCACTTGTTTTCCGTCAATCTGTTGCAACAGATCGTCGAGATCTTCGGCGATGTAATCAATAACCCCCAACTTCAACGCTTCGTTTGAAGAAATGCTCACCGCTTCGCGTACGGCTGATTCTGCCCAATCAGCATTGCGGCCCCGTTCCTCAGCCAAGGCACGAATATAGGCGACCGAATCATTGATCACTTTTTG
>JALWRV010000027.1 GCA_027080545.1 Parvularculaceae bacterium | reverse complement strand
CCGGTGCCTAGTGCGATGCCATGGCCGGGGGCCGGAAAGCCGATAGCGACCACGAGTTTGCCAAACTTAAGAACATGGCCACTTTGGCGCTAGATCTTGGACTTGAGGTCCATGCGGGCCACGGGATCACCTTTGACTCGGTCAAACCCATTGCGGCGCTGCCAGAGGTGATGGAACTGAATATCGGCCATTTTATCATCGGTGAAGCGATCTTTTCCGGCCTTGATTCCTCTATCCGCCGTATGCGCGCCCTGATGGATGAAGCCCGGCAAGAGGCCAGCGGTGTGACGGTCGCATGATTCTGGGCATAGGTTCGGATATGGTAAGCATTGAGCGAATCGAAGCCACAATTGAGCGGTTCGGTGTTCGATTTGTGCAACGTGTGTTTTCGGAAACCGAGAGGAAAACCGCCGAATACCGTGTCGCCACCGTGGAAACCTATGCCAAACGCTGGGCCGCAAAGGAGGCCTGCGCCAAGGCCTTGGGCACAGGGCTGCGCATGGGGGTGGCATGGAAGGAAATGGCGGTGAAGAACCTGCCCACAGGCCAGCCGGAGATGGAGCTGACGGGCGGCGCGCTCAAGCGCCTCAACTGCCTTACACCCAGAGGCCACAGGGCCAAAATCCACGTGACACTGACCGACGATCACCCCTGGGCGCAGGCTTTTGTCATTATCGAAGCGGTGCCTAATGCTTGACATTCCGCCGCCGCGCGCTCACATAGCGCATATCCCAATCTGAAAGAGTCCCGATGGCTAAAGCTGAAGTAAAAAAAGATGGTCCAATTAAGGAAACCATCAAAACCGTAGTTTACGCACTTTTGATTGCAGGGGCCATTCGCACCCTAATTTTTCAGCCATTTTGGATCCCGTCAGGGTCAATGAAATCTACGCTTTTGATCGGCGATTTCCTCTTCGTAAATAAGTTCGCTTATGGCTACTCCTATGCCTCATGCCCAAGCATGTTTGGTGTAGATTTTTGTGGCTTTGCAAAGGGCAGTAAAAGCCGCCTCTTTGGCTCTGACCCCGAGCGCGGCGACGTGATTGTATTTAAGCATCCCGTTTCAGGAGAAGACTACATTAAACGTTTGATTGGCTTACCAGGTGACCACATTCAAATGAAAGATGGGTTGCTTTACATTAATGGTGTCGCTGTAGCTATCACACCTGATGGGACTTTTGTCGAAACAGCCGAGCGGCAAGGGCCCGAGGGGAGCCGTCCACGTTGTATCAATCACCCAGCTCCCGGTGGTGATTGTGAAAAAGAACGGTATATTGAAGAATTGCCAAATGGTGTGACACATACAATTCTCAATTTTCAAGATAGCGATACCGACAATACCAATGAATATGTTGTGCCTGAAAACATGTTTTTCTTTATGGGTGACAACCGTGACAATTCTCAAGATAGCCGTGTGCCGCAGCCCCATGGCGTTGGATTTGTACCGCGCGAGAACATAATTGGTCGCGCAGACCGCATTATGTTTTCGTCTGCTGGCAGCTCAATGTTCTATTTCTGGACATGGCGTTCGGATCGTTTCTTTAAGGCCATCGAGTGAACGCGAATTCGGCATTGCAGCACTTTTCACAGCGCTTAGGGCACCAGTTTTCTGATGAAAGCTTGCTTCAAAAGGCGCTGACACATGCTTCCTCAAGTAATAAAAAAGACAACGATAATCAGCGGTTAGAGTTTTTGGGTGATCGTGTTTTAGGGTTGGTCATTTCTCAAGCTTTGTTTGAGGCCGATCTTAGTGCCAGGGAAGGCCAACTCGCACCACGCTTCAATGCGCTCGTTCGAAAAGAGGCTTGTGCAGAAGTGGCGGAGCAAATCAATCTTGGGGATGCGCTCAGGCTTGGCCGATCAGAAATGCGCTCTGGGGGCCGCCGAAAGGTGGCACTGTTGGGGGACGCAATGGAGGCGGTAATTGCAGCGGTTTATTTGGATGCAGGGTTCTTAACTGCGCAAAAGTTGGTTTTACGCCTATGGGGCGAGCGAGTTTTTAAAGCTGAATCCCATGTTGTTGACCCAAAATCAGCATTGCAAGAATGGGCACAGGGGCGCGGGTTGCCAACGCCAGTTTATACCGATATTAGCCGGTCGGGCCCCGATCATCAGCCACTGTTTACAGTCGAAGCGTCTCTTACAAATGGCGAAAAGGCTCGTGGAAAAGCGGCATCCAAAAAGGCGGCCCAGGTGCAGGCTGCTGGCGCATTGCTCGCGATAGTTAAGGATATGAAATGACCCAACGCTGTGGATTTGTGGCGCTCATTGGTGAGCCAAATGCGG
>JALWRV010000026.1 GCA_027080545.1 Parvularculaceae bacterium | reverse complement strand
CCCAAATATCGTCCACTACGCCTCTTACAAGGATCGCAATGGCCTGTACCAAACACCCGCAACAAAGCTGGTCGAAGGCATGTTTTTCACCATAGAACCGATGATCAATTCTGGCCGCCCCGACGCCAAGATCAAGCGCGATGGCTGGACCGCTGTCACACGCGACCGCTCGCTTTCGGCTCAATTTGAACATTGTATCGGGGTTACCCGCGATGGCTATGAGGTCTTTACACAATCTCCCAAAGGGCTGGACCGCCCACCCTATAAAGTCTGAGCCATGGGCGACAATGTGTCTAAAAGCCCTTCGACCAATCTCAATTCAGGCCATCGCCAGCGCTTGCGCGAACGCTTTCTCAAAGCGGGCATTGACGGGGTGCAAGATTATGAATTGCTGGAACTGATATTGTTTCGCGCCATTCCCCGCCGGGATGTCAAACAATTGGCCAAAAAACTTCTGGCGGCATTTGGCTCTTTTGCTGATGTCATTGATGCCGACCCTACCCGGCTGGCAGAAATTGTCGGCCTCGGCGAGGCGGCCATCACCGAAATTAAAATCATCGCCGCTGCCGCGCTAAAACTATCCCAAGACAATGTGCTGCAACGCCATGTCATTTCTTCTTGGGATGATCTTTTGGCCTATTGCCGCGCCGCTATCGGTTATAAAAAAACCGAGCAATTCCGCATTTTGTTTCTCGACAATAAAAATATCCTGATAGCCGATGAGCAACAGCAAACAGGCACAGTCAACCACACCCCTGTCTATCCGCGCGAAGTGGTCAAACGCGCCTTGGCGCTCGAGGCCTCTTCAATCATTCTGGTTCATAACCACCCTTCCGGAGACCCCACCCCGTCCAAAGCCGATATTCAAATGACACGGCAGATTGTCGATGCCGCCGCCCCGTTGGGCATTCGCATCCATGACCATCTGGTGATTGGCCGTGGCAAACATATTAGTTTCAAAGATCTCGGATTGGTTTGAGCCTATGATGGTCAAACATTCCATTACCCTATCCGGCCACCGTACCAGCCTGTCTCTAGAGCAGCCCTTTTGGGATGAATTACAACGCATTGCCAAAATCGAGCAAAAAACCATGGCCGGGTTGATCGGCGAGATTGACCGCGCCCGGATCAAACAACCGCACCCGCCCAATCTCTCCTCCGCTTTGCGGCTATATGTGCTTGATTGGGTAAAAAACCATTAGAGGCTTAAGGCGCACTAGCCGCAACCACCCCGGCGTCAGGCTCTGCAACGGCTTCGTCTTTCATATAAGGTTTGCGAAAGCGCAAAAAAGGTTTTTCCACATAGCGAAAACTTAAATGCGCCAAAGGTATCATCAACAAGAAACTCGGCACCGCAAAAGCCAGCGCCACATAAAGATTCGACAGATCAACCAAATGGCTATCAATCGCCCGCGCCAGTCGGAAAACCACAAAGAAATGCAACAAATAGATGGAATAGGAATAGGTGCCGATCATGGCCACAAAACGCGACAGACGGCTTTGGCCCTGACCGGCCCGATGATCAAAAGCATTATCATACCACGCGATAAGAGTGCCATAGGCCAAACCCTCAACCGCCGGCCAGAAAATCCATAGGGGGTCTGGTGATGGATAGGTCGGGTTTTTATAAAAACCGCCAAGCCCATCAAACCAACTATAAGCAGCGATAAAACCAACACCGATCAGCGCCACCAGCCAAAAGCGGTTTTTCACCAGATCACGATATTGAAAGGCAAGAATACCCAATATGAACTGATCGATGCGCCCGATGATTGTCCAATAGGACAGGCTCTGCACTTGCCCCATCTGTTGATAGGCATAGGCTTTTAGGCCAATAGAAGCGAGCAACACCAATAGCAATGCCGGGCGCCAACGACGGGTTAAGAACAGCAATAGCGGCAGCAATAGATAAAAATGAAATTCGGCCGTAATCGACCATCCCCCATTGGGCAAGGTCGGACGCACCATGCCAACCACAATCGCCTGCCAAAAGCGACCAAGATCACCCCCGCGCCACGCCACTGCCACCCCCGCCAGCAAAAGCACCAGGGCCAAGAGCGGCACGAGACGAATAAACCGGTTCCACAAAAACGCTTTATAGAGAATGTTTTTGCCCGCCAGCAATTTGGCAAATAGATAGCCGCTCAAACTCATAAACAAGGCCACACCCGTATGGCCCTCCGTCAATAGCGACAAGGGCGGCACCAACGGCCCCGCATATTGCCCCCCGGAGACATGGATAAAATGCCAGCTAAAAACCATGAACGCCGCCACAGCGCGCACATGGTC
>JALWRV010000025.1 GCA_027080545.1 Parvularculaceae bacterium | reverse complement strand
CAATGGATGAGTGACGAAACCAAAGAAGAAGCCCGCGCCAAACTGGCAGGCTTTACCACCAAAATCGGCTATCCTGATGAATGGAAAGATTATTCGACCCTCGAGGTAAGGCCCGGGGATGCCTTCGGCAACATGAAACGGGCCAACCGTTGGCAATGGGATGATATGATCTCCAAACTGGGGGGGCCGATTGATCGCACTGAATGGTTTATGACCCCGCAAACGGTCAATGCCTATTATGAACCAAGCCGCAACGAAATTGTTTTCCCGGCCGCGATTTTGCAACCGCCTTTCTTCGATCCCAATGCGGATCCGGCGGTAAATTATGGCGGCATTGGCGCGGTGATTGGTCACGAAATAAGCCACGGCTTTGATGATCAAGGGCGCAAATCAGACGGCACCGGCACCCTGCGCGATTGGTGGACCAAAGGCGATTCCGAACGCTTTGACGCGCTCGCCGCAAAGCTGGGAGCGCAATATGCCAAATTCTCCCCCATCGAAGGATTTTCAGTAGATCCGGAACTGACCATGGGTGAAAATATTGGCGACCTTGGCGGGCTGAACATGGCCTATGAAGCCTATAAAATTTCACTAAACGGTGAAGAAGCCCCGGTCCTAGACGGCTATAGCGGTGATCAACGCTTTTTCATGGCTTGGGGACAGGTATGGAAACGCAAATATCGTCCCGATGAGCTGAAACGCCGCCTGTCAACGGATCCTCACTCCCCTTCTGAATATCGCTCAAACGGTATCGTGCGTAATATGGATGCGTGGTATGAGGCTTTCGACGTGCAAGAAGGCGATGCGCTCTATATTGCACCAGAAGATCGCGTGACCATCTGGTAAGGCAAAATCCAAAAACATCAAAGCCGCCCTTTCAAAAGAAGGGCGGCTTTTTTAATCTTGTCGCGGGCAAATAAAATTACGCTAAAGTAGCGCGCAACATCCAAGCCGTTTTTTCATGTTCTTGAATACGCGCAATCAGCATATCCTCGGTCTCACTATCAGCCGCTTGGCTCGCTATATCGCGGGCTTTTTTGGCGTTCTTAATGAGCTGCTCATGGGCTTTCAGCAAGTTTTTGACCATGATTTCGGCTTTGGGCACAGCACTACCGGTAAACTTAATGGCGCTTAACTTGGCCATTTCTTCACCAGAGGCTGGCGCAAATTCTCCAAGTGCGCGAATACGTTCCGCCAATAAATCTACCGCCATCCACATCTCATTATATTGTAATTCAAACATGGCATGGAGCGAATGAAATTGTGGCCCCGTCACGTTCCAATGATAGGCATGGGTCTGCTGATAGACCGCATAAGTGTCCGCCAGCACCCCAGCCAAGGCCTTGGCCACCCGGTTCGGGGTTGATCTTTTAATCCGTCTTTTCGTTGTTGATTTCACAGCCATCCTATTACTCCTTGTCCCTGACATTTAGGAAGCAGCACAGACTTTTTCAATCAGCACGGCTCGGTTTTCCCCATACTCCCCTTCTGGGCTAGGCGACCTATGTTAATTGGCGGCAAAAACGTTTTATCCGCTCCATCGCCCCCTCGAGCTTATCCATGGATGTAGCGTAGGAAATACGAAAATAGGGTGACAAACCAAAAGCAGCGCCAAACACCACTGCCACGGCTTCTTCTTCCAAAAGTGCGGCCGCAAAAACCTCATCACTTTCTATTTTCGTCCCGCCTTTGCTGGTCTTTCCGATACATCCGGCACAAGATGGATAGACATAAAACGCCCCTTCCGGCATCAAGCAACTTAACCCATCAGCCTGATTTAATTGCGCAACCACAAAATCCCGCCTTTGTTTAAACGCCTCATTGCGCTCGGCCAAAAATGATTGATCGCCATCGAGCGCCGCCGCTACCGCCCATTGGCTGATCGACGATGCGTTAGAAGTGGTTTGCGACAAAACCTTATTGATGGCTTTGATGATCGGGGTCGGCCCCCCGGCATAGCCGATGCGCCATCCCGTCATGGCATAGGCTTTGGAGGCCCCGTTCACGGTCAAGGTGCGATCAAAAAGTTTTGGTTCTACTTGCGCCGGGGTACAAAACTTAAATCCATCGTAAAGAATATGCTCATACATATCATCGCTCATCACCATCACATGAGGGTGGCGTAGCAGCACCTCTGTCAGCGCCTTTAATTGGGCTTCATCATAGGCGGCCCCGGTGGGGTTCGAGGGGGCATTGAAGATCAGCCATTTGGTTTGCGGCGTAATCGCCGCTTCCAGCGCTTCCGGGGTCAAGCGAAATCCCTGCTCTTGCGTGGTCTCGATAATCACCGGTGTGCC
>JALWRV010000024.1 GCA_027080545.1 Parvularculaceae bacterium | reverse complement strand
TGAGCCGGGAAAATATTGTCCGCCAATATGAATTGATCGAACGGGTCAAAGCCTATGACCCGGATCTGGATGAGGATTTGCTGAACCGCGCCTATGTGGTGGCCATGGTCGCTCATGGGGGACAAACTCGCAAAAATGGTGATCCCTATTTCACCCATCCCATCGCTGTGGCGATGATATTGACCGAGTTAAAGGTCGACCCCCTGACCATTGCTACCGCCTTGCTCCACGATACGGTGGAAGACACGGATGTCACCATTGACGAGATTAAAGACAAGTTTGGTGGTGAGATTGCCCATCTGGTCGATGGGGTAACCAAATTATCCAATCTTGAATTGGTCTCGACGGACACGGCCCAAGCAGAAAACTTTCAAAAATTTCTGGTGGCGGTGGCGCAAGATGTGCGGGTCTTGCTGGTCAAGCTGGCCGACCGTTTGCACAATATGCGCACTCTGCATTTTGTTCCCAATCCAGAAAAACGTCGGGCCAAAGCGCTTGAGACAATGGAAATCTATGTACCCTTGGCTGGGCGCATCGGGGTGCAAAAATTGGGGGAAGAGCTGGCGGATTTATGCTTTCTTTATATGAATCCCGAAGGCTATCACACGATTAAGCAAAAGCTGGAACTGATGAGTAAAACGGCGGTGCCGTCCATCATCGCTTTTGCGCAAAATTTACGCGACATGCTGAAAAAAAATAGCATCAAGGCCGAAGTCTATAGTCGCGAAAAAACACCCTTTTCTATTTGGCGCAAAATGCAGCGCAAGGGTGTTGCCTTTGAAGAGTTGGCGGATATTTATGCGTTTCGCATCATCGTTGAAACGGTAGAAGATTGCTATCGAACATTAGGGGCCGTGCATTCTGCCTATCCGATGATCCATGGGGAATTTGATGATTATATCTCAACCCCGAAACCCAATAATTACCAATCACTCCACACCGCCGTTCTGGCGCAAATCCCTGAGCTGGATCAGCGTCAGCGGGTGGAAATTCAAATCCGCACCCGCGATATGCACGAACATGCCGAACGCGGTATTGCCGCCCATTGGAAATATAAGGACAGCTCCGCCAAGGGCAAAGACCAAAGCGTTGAGATTGTCTCTTCCGGTAAATATGATCCCTATGAATGGATGCGCGCAGCGCTCGAAATGCTGCGCTACGGGGATAATGCCGCCGAATTTTTTGAAAATGCTAAAATGGAATTGTTTTCCGATCAGGTATTTTGTTTCACCCCCCGTGGCCGGGTGATCGCCTTGCCCAAAGGGGCAACCACGCTGGATTTTGCCTATGCGGTCCATACGGAATTGGGCGATGGTTGCGTTGGTGCGCAGATCAACGGGGTGTTGCGCCCGTTACGAACAGAGCTGCATAATGGCGATGTGGTCGAAGTTAAAACCTCTACCAGCGCGCCTGTGCCCAAAGACTGGCGTTCTTTGGTGGTTACGGGTCGGGCAAAATCGGCTATGACAAGACGCATCAAAAGGATGAAGGAAGAAGATTTGATCGCTCAAGGGCGCCACAGGCTTGAATCTGAATTGAACGCCCATGGTATTCCACTTACAGATCAGGCCATTCAAAACGCTCTGGGTAAGTTGGGGCTCGCCAGTAGAGAGGCGGTGTATAAGGCCGTGGGGCGCATGGAATTGTCAGTGCGTAAAGTGCGCGAGGCGGCCTATCCGGGGGTGGTCGAGGATAATTTCAAAAAACGCCGGGATAATGGACAAAGCACGTTCACAGGTGACCGTCGCCCCTTGCCGGTTGAAGGGGTAGAAACCGGAGCCACAGTGGTGTTGTCACCCTGTTGCTCTCCTTTGCCGGGCGAACGGATTGTTGGTCTACCAGAGCCTGACGGCACGATAATGGTGCATCGGCTAGAATGTGATGCCCTTGAAGAAACGGATTTACCAGAAAGCCAGTGGAAAGATTTGCATTGGCGTGATGAGTTGACCACGGCCTTTATCGGGCGCATCAAATTGTCTTTGAATAATCGTCGGGGGGTATTGGCGGAAGTTGCAGAAATTTTTGCGCGCTATGACGCGGATGTTCTGAATATCAGGCTAGAAAACCGCGAAGCCGATTTTACCGACATGATACTGGATGTAGAGGTTATTGATGCCAAACATTTACTCAATGTGTTGACCGGATTGCGGGCTGCCCCCAACGTATTGTCTGCAGAGCGCCGACAGGTAAAACCGGTTGAAATGGCCGACGAACAATTGCTAAGCGATGTCTATAAGCTGGATGCGGATTAAGATCGGTTATGAATAGAAAATCCACACAAGAAATAGATGATGAAAA
>JALWRV010000023.1 GCA_027080545.1 Parvularculaceae bacterium | reverse complement strand
ATCGGTAACATTGCGAATACCAAAACCAATGGTATAGCGATCAAAACTTTTGTCGCCCACCGGTAATTCTTCCGCATTTCCACACAGGCGGGTTAACTGGTCCGCAAATTTTTCGGCATCTTTGCGCCCGGCACCCGCGACCATCATGGCATGATTGATATCGCAAATTGTGGCGCTGGCGGGCGAACGGCCGCGGGCGATGCGTTCATCGGCCCGGGCCAGGAAACCAATGGCAATATCCCCGGTTCCCCCGGCCACATCAATCAGGCTTTGGCCCGGCTGCGGGTCCAGCCTATCCAGTAACACCGATTTCCATATCCGATGCACCCCACCGGACATGAGGTCATTCATAAGGTCATAATTATCGGCTACGGAATCGAAAACCGCGCGCACCAACCCCTCCTTTTCGCCCGCTGGCACGTCTTTGAACCCGAAAGACGTGGTGTCATTTTGTGATGCGGCCATGATTCATGCCTTTCTCTGTCATAATAGCCCAGTATAGGGCCAGAATTATGATAAATCCCAGTTGACGCCGTAGCCTCATTTTGGCAGCATCTCATCGCTGAAAAACCAAAATAAATCAAGTAATTGGCGCTTGATACGCGGTGTGGCGATATTTGTGTAGTTAGCGCCCCAAACTAGAACATGGCGGTTGGGGTGAAGCGGGCATCAATTCCCGCTTGCCGGGAAAAGGATAGAACCATGATCAAATCTGAATTGGTGGAAAAACTGGCCAATGATAATCCGCAACTCTTTGCCCGTGATATAGAAAAAATCGTCAATACGCTGTTCGACGAAATTGCTGATGCCTTGGCGCGGGGTGACCGGGTGGAGCTGCGCGGGTTTGGGGCTTTTTCCGTAAAACACCGGGCCGCCCGCATTGGCCGTAATCCACGCACGGGAGAAGCGGTGGCGATTGATGAAAAATGGACCCCTTTCTTCAAAGCCGGAAAAGAAATGCGCTTGCGGCTCAATAAAAACTACAATCAAGGGCAGGTTATCGACGTTAAATTCTAACCTTGAATTTTTACCCCTTCCCAGCAAACTCCGGCTGGTTTTATACATCGCTTCGGCCTATAGTTTGGCCTATGCGTAGATTTATCAATTCTGCTATTACCTTTGTTCTTGGCGCAATCTTGCTTTTATTCATGATTGCCAATCGCCAACCGGTGCGGTTGGGGCTTGATCCGTTCAACAGCGAAAACCCGGCAGTTGCCCTGCCTTTTTCCATGCCCTTATGGCTGGCCCTGTTTGGCACCTTGTTTATTGGCTATTTTCTGGGTGCTTTTGGCATGTATCTATCTGGTCGCCCCAAACGTCAAAAAATGGCAGCACAAAAAAAAGAATTAAAACAAATAAAGCTAGCGCTGGCTGAATCAGAAAAGCAATTACAGGCTGTGCTTGAAGAACGGCAACAAATTGCAGATCGTCAGGCCTCCGCTGAAACGCCACCCGATCCCGAACAGGTTATGAGCGAAGGCAGTACCGTCAAAAAATAGCGGAGCGTTGCGCATTATCGCGCATATACCTTTGCCTGCTATCGCACATTTACTCTGGCGCGCTAACGCACATTTATTCCTGCGTGCTAACGCACGACCCAATCAAAATCCATTTGCGCTGTTTCAACGCCCCTCTCATCTTCTATTGAAACCTGCACCCTAAACCGCACCTTTTTGTCCTGCGCCAGCTTCTCGCGAAGCCCATCGGCGCTTTCGGTAGCCTTGGCCGTCGAGGTTAAATTTCCCTTGGCCAGTTTGAGATAGCGCACCTCGGCACTGGCCGCGACCGGCTTTAGTGTCATCAGTTGATCTTTGAAGATAGAGGCCATGGCCGCGCCCGAGGCCGTCTCCGCCATAGAATAGATAGCCCCCGCATGCATGGAACCAAGATGGTTTTTCAACTCATCCCGCAAAGCCAATCCACATTTGGCATGGCCTTCTTCAGCCTGCAAAATCTCAATGCCCATATATTTCGCAAAAGGCACCGCCTCTATCATGATCATTTTAATCAGGGTTGAACTATCCATCCCGACCATTCTCCTCTTGCACCAAACCGACGAATGTCGCACCACTATGACATAAGACAGGCTGAGCGGTCATGAAGGAAAAGCAGTGCAGCGCCGAGAAATTAAAATTTGTGGAATAACCACGCTGGCAGCCGCCCATACCGCCGCCGCTAGCGGGGCCAGCCTGCTCGGTTTTGTCTTCGTAGCGGAAAGCCCCCGCTATATTGATCCCGAAAAAGCTGCAGAGATAAGCAAGAATTTGCCTGCAAGCATCAAACCTGTCGGGCTTTTTTGTGACCCCGATCTAGAACAGCTTCTCTCCGTGACCCGTCACTGTTCTCTCGATTATATCCAACTGCACGGACAAGAAGATCTGACCTTTTGCAAACGTCTTGCCAGCGTCACCCCCATCCCCCTCATTAAAGCCATTGGCATTGGCGATGATCCAGCGACAGACATTAAAAAAGCCAGCCACTATAAAAACGCCGTAGACATGCTCTTGTTCGATGCCAAACCACACCACCAAGACATAACCAGTGGCGGGCTGGGGCGGCGTTTTGATTGGGCGGCTCTAAAAAACACGCCCCCCGCCATGAACTTCTTGCTGGCTGGAGGCCTCACCCCGCAAAATGTGACTGAGGCCATCACCACGCTCAAAGACCTCGACAATTTTTGCGGGGTCGATGTTTCTTCCGGCGTTGAACAAGAGGAAGGACCAAAGGGAGCGAAGGATCCAGAAAAAATAAAAACATTTATCTCCAAAGCCCAAAAGGCTATGGCTTTAGAGAATTGAACCGAAGAAAAGGCGTACTCATGGCAAAGCAAGAGAAAAACTCTTGGCGCAATGGCCCCGATGAGGCCGGACGCTTCGGCACATTTGGCGGGCGCTTTGTCGCTGAAACCTTGATGCCTCTGGTTTTAGCGCTGGAAGAAGAATATGACAGCGCCAAACAAGACCCGACTTTTCGGGCTGAGCTTGATGATTTTCTAAAAAACTATGTGGGCCGCCCCTCACCGCTCTATTTTGCCGAACGCCTCACCGACCATGTGCGGGCCAATGCAGCACCGAACAAGGGCGCTAAAATCTATTTCAAACGCGATGAGTTGAACCATACCGGCGCTCACAAAATCAATAATTGCATGGGGCAGATATTGCTGGCCCGACGCATGGGCAAAACCCGCATCATTGCCGAAACCGGCGCCGGGCAACATGGGGTCGCGACCGCCACAGTCTGTGCGCGATTTGGCCTACCTTGCATTGTCTATATGGGCGCTACCGATGTGGAACGCCAAAGCCCCAACGTATTTCGCATGAAGCTGTTGGGGGCCGAAATTGTTCCCGTAACCTCGGGAGCCGCCACGCTGAAAGACGCTATGAACGAAGCCTTGCGCGACTGGGTGACCAATGTGGAGGATACTTTTTACATTATCGGCACCGCCGCTGGGCCCCATCCCTATCCGGCCATGGTGCGCGATTTCCAAGCGGTGATCGGCCACGAAGCCAAAGCGCAAATGCTAGAGCGCGAAGGACGCCTGCCCGATACGATCATGGCCTGTATTGGTGGCGGCTCCAATGCCATTGGCCTGTTTCATCCCTTTCTTGATGACAAGGATGTAGAAATTATCGGTATCGAAGCCGCTGGCCACGGTATTGAGACCGATAAGCATGCCGCCTCCCTAACCGGTGGACAGCCCGGCATCTTGCATGGCAATCGAACCTATTTGCTGCAAGACGAAGATGGCCAGATCAATGACGCTCACTCGATCTCGGCCGGCCTAGACTATCCCGGCATTGGCCCCGAACATGCCTGGCTTCACGAACAAGGCCGCGTTACCTATCTCTCGGCCCGCGACGATGAAGCGCTAGAAGCTTTCCAGCTTTGTGCGCGCCTTGAAGGCATTATACCAGCGTTGGAGCCATCCCACGCACTTGCACGCGCCGTCGATAAGGCAGCGGAAATGGACCATACACAGATTTTGCTGGTTAATTTATGTGGTCGAGGCGACAAGGATATTTTTACCGTCGCCGAACATCTAGGGATAAAATTATAAAGCCGCCCTTGCCCATATATCATAAACGATAAAGCAAAGGCGGCTTTAAATTGTAAAGAATTTACCTAACCGTAAACGCTTTCTTTATTAAAATGCTTGGCCAATAAATAATAAACCACAGCGCGATATTTGTTGCGCTCTGATTGACCATATTGATCCATCACCTTTTTAATCGCCTCATCCAAAGCGGGACCATCAGACAAACCCAATTTTTTTATCAGGAAGTTATTTTTCACCGTCGCCAGTTCACTTTCATCGCTGGCAGAAACAGTTGAAGAATCACGATTATAGATAGCCGGACCACAACCAATCGTCACCTTGGTCAACAAATCCATGTCAGGGGTGACACCACATTTGTTTTTCAAATCATCCGCATATTTTTCAATCAACTCGTCGCGTTTGCTCATTTTCACTCCTTATGGTCAAATTCAACATCGCTATTTGACAATGATTGTGCCCAAGAGCCAAGCGGCATTTATGCCCAAAACTGTGAAATGAGGGTCATAAATGATGCCCTTGCGCAACAAACCCGCCGGCCGGTAAGGCCAAACGGGTTCGTCAACAAGTGCAATTTAGGTAGGTGTCTATTATCCAGCGGCCAATGTGCGCACAAAATTGGCACGCAATCGCACCCCGGCATCAGATTCCATATCTTGCATGGTTTCGATAAGCGAGATGAGTGCCGGACAGAAATTTTCGTTTTTAAATTCCTGATTCATGATGATGTTGATTTTGTCATCTTCGATACCGTTAGCGCGCATAGTTTGAATCATGATCTGAAAATCATCATTTGTGGGCGGCGTGCGTTTTTCTTCGGACTTGATGCCATCGGAAAGCGCTTTCAACAGCGCCGCCGTCTGCAGATCAAGATCATCCACATACTCATCAAATTTCTCGCCCAGAACCGCCGGTCCCGCATAGGCAAATTGATTACAAGTCTCCGGTCCTTCATCTGCCAACACTCTTTTATGCAGCGCGAGTGACATGCTGATAACGGCCCGCAAATCCTTGTCCGGCGCATTGAAAGCCGCATTGGCAAGACGACGACGCAGCAGGGTTACTTCTGCCCCAGCGCGATAGTCGATCGGATCAACCTTCGGCATGACCGAGAGAAATTCCTTTTCGTTGGCAAGGCCCATTTTATAGCCTTCTTCATAACCTGCCTGCATCGCCGGGGCATTGCCGATCGCGGAAGTGCCGAATTTTTGGTAGCGCTCACCATCATAATAACCAAGAATATAGGCGTTCTCATAGGATTTCAGATTGTCGAGCATGCGCGAATATTGGTTGGGAAATTCTTTTTTCATGGTCGCGTAAACACGCAATCCTGTCGCCGCCAGCGCCTTGTCATATTCAGCGCGATATGGCTCTTCCTCACCAGCTTCCCCCAAACCTACTTTGGACTTCATAGACGCCAGAGAGAAATCGGGATTATCCTTGAGGAAGAAATAATATCCCCCAAAGGCACCACCCCCAACAATGAGCAAAAACAGAACAAAAAACAGTAGCTTTTTCACGGTAACGCACCCCAACCTTAGGTAAACTGCACGACGACTGGCCCGAAATGAACCAATTTTCCCAAATATTGCCTCCCCAACAGGCAGGCGAACCTTAATCAACAGGCACAAAACATGCCAGCACGATTTTGTCAAAAGATGCTGGAAGCAATTAATTGACAAAAACCGCCTTTTTGCCCCCAAAACCGGAAAGAACCTCGTGGTTTGCCCATCCGGCAGCCAGTTTTAGCGGGTTTTAGGGCTTATCAACCTCTGATTGATGAGCAATTCAGCGATTTGCACCGCATTCAGGGCGGCGCCTTTGCACAAATTATCCGAAACACACCATAAAGACAGGCCATGATCCACCGTCGGGTCTACCCGAATGCGGCTGACATAGGTGGCAAAGTCCTGAACCGCCTCAACGGGGGTCATATAGCCCCCTTCTTCGCGCTTATCGATGACCAGCAGGCCCGGTGCTTGGCGCAAGGCTTCCCGGGCTTCTTCATCGGTTATCGGCTTCTCAAATTCGATGGTGACGGCTTCCGAATGTCCCACAAAAACCGGTACGCGGACAGCCGTCGCCACCAGTTTAATTTTAGGGTCAAGAATTTTCTTGGTCTCCGCGACCATTTTCCATTCTTCGCGGGTGGTGCCGTCTTCCATAAAATCATCGATGTGGGGAATGACATTAAAGGCGATCTGCTTGGGAAATTGCGATGGTTCCGGCTCATCACCGACAAATATACCCTTGGTTTGATTGAACAGCTCATCCATGGCCTCGGTCCCGGCACCGGAAACCGATTGATAGGTTGCCACCACAACCCGCCGGATGGTTGCCAAATCATGCAGGGGTTTCAAGGCCACCATCAATTGCGCTGTGGAACAGTTGGGGTTGGCGATAATGTTTTTTTGCGTAAACCCTGCCACCGCTTGCGGATTTACTTCCGGCACCACCAGCGGCACCTGTTCATCCATTCTGAAAAAAGATGAATTATCAATCACCACACATCCCGCACGGGCCGCTTTGGGGGCCCATTGCTGTGAAACTTCCCCCCCGGCACAGAAAATAGCGATGTCGGCCTTGGCAAAATCAAACTGTTCCAGATCGACACATTTGAGAATTTTTTCCGCCCCGAAAGAAACCTCCCGCCCCATGGATTTACGACTCGCCAATGCATAGACCTTGGCCACCGGAAACTGCCGCTCGGCTAAAATTTCCAGAACCTGTTTGCCAACCAATCCAGTCGCACCGACAATGGCGAGGGTAAATGTTGTTGTCATCTCGATCCTTAGGGTTATGGGCGGCAACGCTACCGCCTCTGCTTGTTGCGCTCTTGAATGGCGGTGTTATAAGCGCAAAGGGCGGAAAGGCAATCTCCCCGAGAAACCGCAGAACCGCCCCTGTTTTCAATGGCGCCTAGATCTCCCGGTGCCGCCCAGTCAGAAAGTGCCCCATCGATGAATATCCATGAATATCAGGCCAAACAATTATTGAAAAAATATGGCGCCCCGGTGGCTAAAGGCGCGGTTGTGATGAAACCAGAAGAAGCCCTCGAAGCCGCCCGCACATTGCCCGAAGGGGTTTTGGTGGTCAAAGCGCAAATCCATGCGGGCGGGCGCGGCAAAGGCAAATTCAAGGAACCAGAAGCCGGAGAGGCCGGGGGGGTGCGAATCGCTAAAAGCGCCGAGGAAGCCGCCAGCGAGGCCACGAAAATGCTGGGGGCAACGCTGGTTACCAAACAAACCGGCCCCGCCGGTAAACAGGTGAACCGTCTCTATATCGAAGCAGGGGCCGCCATTGATCGCGAATTTTATCTTTCTTTGCTAGTCGATCGGGCAACCAGTCGGATCGCCTTTATCGCCTCTACCGAAGGGGGCATGGACATTGAAGAGGTAGCCGAGAAGACGCCGGAGAAAATTCTCACCATGGCGGTGGACCCGGCCACGGGGTTGATGCCCTTTCACGGCAGACAATTGGTGAAAGCCCTCGGCCTCACAGGCCAAACCGCCAAACAGATGGTCAGACTGGCCCATCAGCTTTATCAGGCCTTCAGCGAAACCGACATGTCGATGCTGGAGATCAACCCCCTCATCATCACCAAAAGCGGGGATGTGCAGGTGCTCGATGCCAAGGTCGCCTTTGATGATAATGCCGCCTTCCGCCATTCCGAATGGTCAGAATTGCGCGATATTTCCGAAGAAGATCCGTTTGAGCTGGAAGCGTCAAAATATGACCTTTCCTATATCAAGCTTGATGGCACGATTGGCTGCATGGTCAACGGGGCAGGCCTTGCCATGGCGACCATGGATATTATCAAACATTATGGGGCCGAGCCGGCCAATTTTCTTGATGTCGGCGGCAGCGCCACCACGGAAAAAGTCACCGAGGCATTTAAGATCATCACCTCTGACCCGGGCGTCAAAGGCATATTGGTCAATATTTTCGGCGGCATCATGCGCTGTGATGTGATTGCCCAAGGGGTGATTGCCGCGGTCAAAGAGGTGGGCCTCAAAGTCCCCCTCGTGGTGCGTCTTGAAGGCACCAATGTGGATAAGGGCAAACAAATTATCAATGACAGCGATCTTGATGTCATCGCCGCCGATGATCTCGACGACGCCGCCCGTAAAATTGTCAAAGCCGTGCAGGGTTAATTCTTCCCATCAGAAAGTTGTTCTCCCATGTCCATCCTTATCAATAAAGACACCAAAGTTATCTGTCAGGGGCTGACCGGTTCTACTGGCACTTTCCATACCGAGCATGCGATTGCCTATGGCACCAAAATGACCGCCGGGGTCACCCCCGGCAAGGGCGGGCAGGTCTGGAAAGGCGGCGAGGCCTGCAAAGGCGCTGAGCTACCGGTCTATGACACGGTGCTTGAAGCCAAAGAGAAATCAGGCGCCGATGCCAGCGTCATCTATGTGCCACCGCCCTTTGCAGCGGACTCTATCCTCGAAGCGATCAATGCAGAAATCCCGCTGATTGTCGCCATTACCGAAGGCATTCCGGTGCTCGACATGGTGCGGGTAAAACGCGCCCTTGATGGCTCCAAATCGGTTTTGGTTGGACCAAACTGCCCGGGGGTCCTGACCCCTGATGAATGCAAGATCGGCATTATGCCCGGCAATATTTTCAAAAAAGGCCATGTGGGAATTGTCTCGCGCTCGGGCACGCTGACCTATGAGGCGGTGTTCCAAACCAGCCAAGCAGGCCTTGGCCAGTCAACCGCCGTGGGCATTGGCGGCGATCCGGTCAAAGGGCTTGATTTTATCGAAACGCTGGAAATGTTTTTGGCCGATGACGACACCCATTCAATCATCATGATAGGCGAAATTGGCGGATCGGCGGAATCCGACGCCGCTCAGTTTTTGGCCGAAAACAAGGTCAAAAAACCAACCGTCGGCTTTATTGCCGGTGTCACCGCCCCGCCGGGGCGGCGCATGGGCCATGCCGGGGCGATTGTCTCTGGCGGCGAAGACACTGCCGAAGCCAAGATTGAAGCCATGCAAAGGGCTGGAATAGCCGTCTCCCCAACCCCGGCAGCGCTGGGCGAGCCTTTGATGTCGCCGCTGAAGCACAAATAATCAATTACCGCGAATTATGCTCGCTTCACGCGTTTTTGGATTGAAAAAGCCTGTCAATTTTCTACTTTAACCCTAGCGATATATTTTCGGGTGATATAGGAACGGACAAATAACCACC
>JALWRV010000022.1 GCA_027080545.1 Parvularculaceae bacterium | reverse complement strand
GAGATAACCGGCTTGCAACACCTTGCCATTGCCATTGCAATTGTTTTTTGTGTGGTTATTTTCAGTGCTTTTCTCGGCGGTCTTTTAAAGCTGCGCGAGCAAAAACTGCTAACGCCCATTTTGGAAAAATCCATGGGCGTTACATCTATGGTTTTCACCATCCTCATCGGCGCTGCGCTCTTTTCCCTAGTTTTTCGCGGGCTTGGCGGTGAGGAAACCATTGCCAACGCTCTTGCGAATATGCCCGGTGGAACCGTCGGCGCGGTCATCGCGGTGATGCTTGTGATGTTTGTACTTGGCTTTTTTCTTGATTTTATTGAGATAACGCTGGTGGTTGTGCCATTAGTCGCCCCATCCTTGTTGATGATGGGACTCAACCCCATCTGGCTCGGCATTATGATGGCGATTAATTTACAAACCTCTTTCCTGACCCCGCCTTTTGGCTTTGCGCTGTTTTATTTGCGTGGGGTGGCCCCCAAGGAAGTGAAAACCATGGAGATTTATCGCGGGGCTATTCCCTTCATTCTCATTCAACTCTTAATGTTGAGCTTACTGGCTTTGTTCCCCCAAATCGCCACCGGATTACCGGATATGATTTACGGTAATTAGGGTTTTACCACGCCGCCTGCATAATCCACCAATGCCTGAATGCGCTTTTCAATGGGCGGATGGGTCATAAATACCCCGAGAAATGGTTGGCTATTGTCGATGCACATTTGTGCCACATCGTCTGGTAAGGATAGCTTTGAATTGCCGGATATTTTTTGTAATGCCCTGATCATGGCGTCTGGATCTTTGGTGAGATCTACCGCCCCTGCATCGGCCAAATATTCACGCCGACGGGAAATGGCAAAGCGCACCAAGATAGACAATAGGTACGAAACAGCGATTAACGCCATTGCCACCAGCACGATCGCCCCACCGCCACGACTATCCCCATTGCGCCCACGTGAATAGCCTGCCGTGCGCACCCCAGCGCGAAACATGCGACGAAAAGCCAATTCTCCAAAGAAAGAAAATATGCCCACAAAAATTACGGCGATCACCAATAAGCGCACGTCACGATTTTGGATATGGGTTAGCTCATGGGCCATCACACAGCGCAATTCATCGGAATTGAGCCGCTCAATAATGCCTCTGGTTAAGGTGATAGAATAGTTTTTCTCCGATATGCCACTGGCAAAGGCATTCAAAGCTGGGGTTTCGATAATATTGAGACGGGGCATGGCGATCCCCCGTTCAATACATAAATTTTCCAACATATTATAGAGTACTGGATTGTCTTTGCGCGACAGGCCTTGGGCTCCCACGGCGGCGTTGATCATTTGCTGGTGAAATAATCCGGCGATTACAAACCACCCCCCGGCTGCGATCAAGGCGAACACCCAATAGCGTTGCATCAAGGCCAAAGCTTCCGGGATTGCCGCCGCCAGCGAGTTGGCATTTCCCCCAAGCCCAACAACCAGCAAAAACAAAGCAAAAATCAAAACCAACAACAAGATTGGAAACCCGAGCAAAAGCAGCACGGATTTGAAATTATTGCTCCAAATATGCGTCTGAAGACCAAAGGCACCCATCAGACCGCTTTTCCTGAACGTTCGAGGTTAAAAAGAAACATCCGGGGCTTTTTCAAGTTCCGGTCGACTGGCTTCTGGAATTTCAAAAAAGTCACGCTCGGTAAAGTTGCCCATAGGAGCAATGAAATTGCCGGGGATTTGCTTAATCACCGTATTATATTCTTGAACCGAATTATTAAAGAAACGACGAGCGGCCGCTATTTTATTTTCTATATCCGACAGCTCTCTTTGCAACTCCAGAAAATTAGTGTTGGCCTTCAAATCTGGATAGGCCTCAGCCAGAGCAAACAGTTTGCCCAGAGCCGCGCCTAACATGCCTTCCGCCGCGCTTTGCTCTGCCGGTCCATTGGCCGCAACGGCCTGTTGACGGGCTTTAATCACCGCATCAAGCGTTTCTTTTTCATGTTTGGCATAGCCCTTCACGGTCTCAACCAAGTTTGGCACCAGATCTTGCCGTTGGCGCAACTGCACATCCACATCGGCGAAAGCTTGGTCGCACCGCTGATTTAGGGAGACCATACGGTTGTAGATGCCAACCATGATCAAAACCATCGTCACCAATATGGCTATAAGGATAAAAATTGCAGACATAAATCACTCCATTCCATCATGCCCATCAGCCAATAGATCCGTAGACCAAGCCCAATAGGTGTTTAATCATAGCCAATCAGGACCAATTAAGCGAGCCTGTTTACGCTGTAGCCCCCATATTCCGACCCGAATGATAG
>JALWRV010000021.1 GCA_027080545.1 Parvularculaceae bacterium | reverse complement strand
GGATTGATTTGTTTAAGTGGGGGGCATGATGGTTTGCTTTCCGTCTTACTGCGAGAGGGCAAGTTTGATGGGGCTGAAGCTGTTTGCGATCGCTTAAGGACGGGGTTTGCTCAGCGGTTTTATGTGGAACTGCAACGCCATCCCGCTCCCGCTGCTTATGAAAATGACTTGCTACGGCTTGCCTATGATCGGGATTTGCCGATTGTTGCAACCAATGAAGTTATGTTCCCGGTACGCGATGATTATGAGGCTCATGATGCCCTTCTATGTATCGCAGAGGGTGCTTATGTCTATCAGGACGACCGGCGCAGGGTGACACCGGAACATTATTTCAAATCGGCTGACGAGATGGCGGCCTTGTTTAAGGACTTGCCGGAAGCGATCGATAGTACGGTGGAAATTGCTCAACGCTGTGCATTTCGCCCACGCACCCATGCGCCGATTTTGCCGCGCTTTGCCAAAGGGGGCGATGAGGCGAAGGAATTGGAACGCCAAGCCCGGGCGGGGCTGAAGCGACGATTGCAGGCGGGGGCGCTGGCGGGCGAACTGGAAGCCTATTGGGAGCGCTTGAACATTGAGCTGGATATCATCAATCGCATGGGATTTCCCGGCTATTTTTTGATTGTGGCGGACTTTATTCAATGGGCCAAAGGACAGCACATTCCTGTTGGCCCGGGCCGGGGGTCCGGAGCGGGCTCTTTGGTGGCGTGGTCCTTGACCATCACCGATCTCGATCCCTTGCGTTTTGGCTTGCTGTTTGAGCGTTTCTTGAACCCGGAACGGGTATCCATGCCCGACTTTGATATCGATTTTTGTCAAGAGCGGCGTGACGAAGTGATCCATTATGTACAACAGAAATATGGTGCTGATCGGGTCGCACAAATTATCACTTTCGGGAAATTGCAGGCCCGGGCGGTATTGCGCGATGTCGGACGGGTGTTGCACATGCCTTATATGCAGGTCGACCGCATCTGTAAGCTGGTGCCCAGCAACCCGGCCAATCCGGTGACCCTAGCCGAGGCCATCGCCACCGAGCCAAAATTACGCGAAGAGCGCGATAGTGATGAACAGGTTGCCGCCCTTTTGCAAAAAGCCTTGAAGCTGGAAGGGCTTTATCGCCATGCCTCGACCCATGCGGCGGGGGTGGTGATTGGTGACAGGCCTTTGCAGGAATTGGTGCCGCTTTATCTCGATCCACGTTCTGATATGCCGGCGACCCAATTTAATATGAAATGGGTCGAGCCAGCGGGTTTGGTGAAGTTTGATTTTTTGGGGTTAAAAACTCTGACTGTTATTCAGCGGGCGGTACAATTGATTGCCCGCACCGGTAAAGAAATCGACATTTCGACCATTCCGCTGGATGATGAAAAAACCTATGCCATGCTCGGTGAGGGGGCTGCCATTGGCGTGTTCCAGTTGGAAAGTGCGGGCATGCGCGCCACTTTGCGCTCTATGAAGCCTGATAGTCTGGAAGATATTATCGCGTTGGTTTCGCTCTATCGACCGGGGCCAATGGAAAATATTCCCGAATATATCGAGCGCAAATTTGGTCGCTCTCAGCCGGACTATCTTCACCCACGGCTCGAAGGGGTTTTGAAAGAGACCTATGGGGTTATCATCTATCAAGAACAGGTGATGCAGATTGCGCAAATTCTTTCTGGCTATTCCCTCGGTGATGCGGACTTGTTGCGGCGGGCCATGGGTAAAAAGAAAAAGGAGGAAATGGATACGCAACGGGCCTTATTCGTGAAAGGCGCGGAAGAAAATGGCGTTGATCGGGCTAAAGCGGAAAGCATTTTTAACCTCGTGGCTAAATTTGCCGGCTATGGCTTTAATAAATCCCACGCAGCCGCCTATGCGCTTATCGCCTATCAAACGGCGTGGCTAAAAGCCAATTATACGGCTGAATTATTGGCGGCTTCCATGTCGTTCGATCGCACCAATACGGACAAGCTGGCGATATTTATGAAAGAGGCAAAGCGCTGTGAGGTTGAGGTCTTGCCGCCGGATGTCAATTCTTCCGAGGCCGATTTTACGGTTGAGGAGGGTAAAATTCTATATGCACTGTCCGCCATCAAGAATGTGGGCGAGCAGGCCATGGATCATATCGCAATGGTGCGACGCCAAGGAGGGCCATTTAAAGATATATATGATTTTGCCGAACGGGTGGATGGTCGCCAAGTTGGCAAGCGCGGATTTGAAAATCTCGCCAAAGCGGGGGCGTTCGATAGTGTGCTGAAAAACAGAGCGCAGATTATTGCCAATGTGGATTTTTTGGTACGCTATTCAGCCCAAGCCCGTGAAGAGCGCGAAAG
>JALWRV010000020.1 GCA_027080545.1 Parvularculaceae bacterium | reverse complement strand
CCGGCTTGAATTTTTTCCAAGCGATCTTTTCCATGCCCACATCAGCCAGAGTTTGTGATTTGGTGCGCGCCAGAACCTTGGTGATGCCATAACATTGGAAGGCCAGGGCGATTTGTTCTTCTTCGCTGGGGGCCTCTTGGGGGCCTTGCTGGGCATGGGCTGAAAAGGGCCCCATGGTTGCCAAAGACAGGATTAGGCCAGCCAGCAAAGGCACAGAAAAAAATCTCATGATCACCCCAAACTCCTCAACAAAGGTCGGCTTGCGACCTAGACAGCGTCCCGCAACGGGCCGCTTATGGTTAAATTCCTGACGGCGCAAGGTCAACAAGCATTTGCCGTGTCGCAAGCAGCGCGTATAATGGCCTAACCTATTGAAAATAGGTTATAAAACATGGCCGAGCCTGTTTTGGCCTATAATTATGGCGAAATCCCGCATGAGGGGATCTGGCTCGCACCAATGTGAAAATCAAGCCTGACAGGGACTGACCATAGCAGCTAACTAGCTGAAATATAGCCATAAAATCGTTTCTACCAAAAAGTTAATAAGAGTGTGACGCCCATCACAGCGCCTTTGGGGGCGATTTTATAGGTTGGTCTCATCAGCCAAGGGGGCTGATAACCAAAGGAGACAGAACAATGACCACCATGGCAGACCAAATCTGGATCAAAGCAGGCATCAACGCAGAAGAGTTGCAAGCAATGAAAGGTCGCACCGCGCTTTATGTGGGCATGCTGGGTTTACTGGGCGTCTCTTTAATGTTTGCAGGCATGACCCTGGCCAATCTGGCCGAGCGCCTGATCTAAGAATTTACCCGGAAGCACCAACCCTTAAAGAGGGCCTTACCTCTCCCTCTACGCTTCCGGGGTCCCATTCGCTCCGCATCTACTGAACCGAAAGGGAGATGAACGCGTATAGAGAACAGGTTGGGGGAGGCGAGACGTTAATTTTGAGAGAGAGGCGTTTCGCTAACGAGAGAGCCGGAGAAGGAATTTCAGCCCCGAAAGCTGGCACCAGGTGACCGCAGCACCCACCTTAAAGCCAGACCTTCTCCGGTTTTTCCTCACTTGCAAAGGCCGAATGGCCATCACCCCTAACATTAATCGCAAAAACAGGCTAAGGTGACCCTCTGGTAACAAGGGCTGATGTCACCAAATGTCTGGACTCAATGACAGTCTTAAATTTGAAGTTCGCAAACATGCCTTCTTTGCTGATTTTACCGATCAGGAATTGGAAGATTTGTTCGATGTGGCGCAATCGGTGACCTATAAGGCGCGCCAGCAAATTTTCGGGCAAGGGGATGATGGCGATAGCATGTTTATCCTATTGTCCGGCAAGATTAAAATTTCCAGCTTTTCCAGCGGCGGCAAAGAAACCGTTTTGACCTTTATGGGGCCGGGGGATATTTTAGGCGAAATCGCCCTATTGGATGATGGCCCCCGCACGGCTGCGGCGGTGGTGCTGGAAGAAACCCGCGCCTTGATGGTGACGCGGGCGCGGTTCATCCCCTTTATCGAAACCCACCCGAAAGTAGCGCTAAAGCTGTTTAAAGTATTATGTGCAAGATTGCGCCGAACTGACCAATTTGTCGAAGAGGTCGCGACCATGCAATCGGGCCCGCGCCTTGCCCGCGCCCTGTTGCGTTTAGCGGATAATCATGGCCGCGAACAAGAAGGCACTATATTGATCGATATGAAGCTATCGCAAGCAAATCTAGGGGCCCATGCGGGACTGATGCGGGAAAATGTCAATCGCCAATTAAAAATTTGGGAAGAAAGCGGCATCATCGCGATGACCAGTGGCCAGATCACCATAAGGGATAAAGCCTTGCTGGAATCCGTGATTGAAGCCGAAGAGTAGCGCCTTATAAATCAAAGCGCCCAGCCTCCATATTCTTATGTAATTTATCAGCGGTAAAGACACGGCCATTCATCACCCCGTAAACCCCTGCCGCAAGGGTTTGGGCGGCGATGATGGCCCCGCCGAGATTAAACCCGGCATCAGAGAAGGCCAGCGACCAAGGGCGCATCGCCCCGGTCAGCACAATGGTTTTTTGTAAATCACTTTCTTGCAAAAAAAGGGCGGTCTCGCGCATGGTCGAGGTGCCATGGGTGACAATGATGGCGTCTTCTGCTGCGCCGGTTATCGCACTGGCAATTTCCGCCCGCAGATCATCGGTCATGTGCAAACTATCCACCATCATCAGCTTTTCGACGATGGGAAAATAGCAGCGCCCCTGTTTCAATATTTCGGGAATTTGCGTGCCACCCCCGGAGTCAAAAGTGATGGCTTCACTTTTGGGATCGTGGATTTTGTCGATG
>JALWRV010000019.1:1911-2325 GCA_027080545.1 Parvularculaceae bacterium | reverse complement strand
CGGGGGTTACGCCCATGATGAACCCGATGATGGGAGGGGGTGTTGAATATGGCTTCAATCCAGCGCGGTAATTTGTCGACAGTTTCTGTGTGAATAAAAAATTGATAAAACAGGTTGATGGAATAGACAAAGGCCAGCCAGGCTGGATGCACCCCGAAAAGCACCAAAGGAACAGCCAGTAAAAAACTACCGGTCAGGAAACTGGCCCATGGTTGGCGCAAGGCGGTGGAAAAATTGAAATGTTGGCTGGAGTGGTGAATGACATGATTGGCCCACCCCCACCGGATAATATGTTGCAGGCGATGGGACCAATAATAGCGAAAATCATCGAGAACAAAAACCACCAGCAAGACCCATGGCGAAAAAGGCAGGGTAATAAGCCGATATTGATATATCCAAAATAGAAACCCGTAG
>JALWRV010000019.1:0-1901 GCA_027080545.1 Parvularculaceae bacterium | reverse complement strand
CCCGTAGAGGGCGGCATAGATGGTGGTCGAAAGCAATAGGGGTACAATCAGGCTGCCTAATCCCATGGTAATGGATGTCGCGGCGTCGCGGGCTTCATAATCGCCCTTAAGCCGTCCCCCGTGGACCAGTAAAATCTCACCGATGATAAAAACCATATAGATCGGTGCAGCATAGGAAGAAATATCCGGCAGGTTGAAAGCATCACTCATGGGTTGGCTCCGGCAAAATTTTGGATGGTGTGTTGCCAGTCGGTGGCCGCATCGACAGTTTGAAAAACAAAATCAAAGGCAGGGTCGGTCAGCCCAGAAGCAGCTATGCGTAACCGTTTATTGGTTTGGGTGGCTGCGCTTTGTTCAAACGGGCGCACATGCCAAAAATGTCCAACTGCTTGCAATAGCAACAAGTCACCATTGCTGAGCCGGATTAAGGCACTGTGATGGTCGGCAGAAAGCGCGATTTTATCAACAGGGGTTTTGATGTTTTCTTCAATCAAAACCCTTTTGACCATGTCTTCATCCGCCACTATTTTCTTGTCGCCATGGCCAAGGCGCAGAAGCAGCCAATAGGTCGCCCCAATGGCCATGACCGAGGCGCCAAGATAAGCAATCATAAACATGGAAGCCAGCTTACGCCCGGGCCGGGGCGCATTTCAAGCGGCGGCCACATGAAATGCCGCATTGAAATTTTGGCAGCCAGCGATGGCAATCGACTCCTTAAGGGCAGGGGTTGGAATTTTCTGCGTGGATAGCGTGTATGGCCCGCTCTATGTCCCGGGTCCATTTGATATCCAGCGAGGCAAAAATTTCATCCAATTGCTGATCATTGGTGGCCCCGAAAATATTGGAAGTCACCCATTTTCTGGTGGTAACAAATTGCAAGGCCAACGCTGCCGGGGCAACATTGAGATCATGGGCAAGCTCTACATAGGCGCGAATGGCCCGCTCGGCGGCGGGGGTTTGATAGCGCTCAAGCCGCCCATAAAGCGATAGGCGGGTGCCTTTTGGTTCCGCGCCATCCAGATATTTACCCGATAGATAGCCTTGGCCCAAAGGAGAATAGGCCAGCAACCCCACTTGCTCTTGCATGGCAATCTCAGCCAGATCATTTTCAAAAAAGCGATTGACCAAGGAATAGGCATTTTGAATGGAGGCCATGCGGGGCCAGCCCTTCTGTTCGGCGGTTTCGAGAAATTTCATCACCCCCCAAGCGGTTTCGTTGGATAGGCCCACATGCCGGATTTTGCCTTCGCGCACCAACGCATCAAGAGCGCCCAAGGTTTCCTCAAAAGAAATATAATCATCATCATAATGGCGATAGCCATAAAGAGTACCACCAAAGTTTGGCACCTGTCGGTCTGGCCAATGAATTTGATAAAGGTCGATATAGTCGGTTTGCAGGCGCTTTAGACTATTTTCCACGGCGATACGGATCTGTTTAGCGGTCAGCCGCGCTTCCACCCCATCGCGTATCCATTTCATGCCTGTGCGGCCTGCCACCTTGCTGGCAAGGATGACTTTATCACGAATATTGCGCTGCTTGATCCATTCCCCGACAATGCGCTCGCTATTGCCATGGGTTTTGGGATCCGGGGGGATTGAATAAAGTTCCGCCGTGTCGAGAAAGTTGATACCCCGCTCAAGACAGCGATCCATCTGTCGAAAGGCCACCTCTTGTGGGGTTTGCGAGCCATACATCATGGTTCCCACACATAAGCTTGGTACTTTAAGGCCGGTCCGCCCAAGCGGGCGTCTTTCGAGATTATCCACGCAGGTTCATCCTTTAATTTTACGAAAATCATTTCGGAGGGGTCTCATAGCCGTAATTGCAGGCCTCTTGAAGCCCATCAAAGGGGTTCCCACATGAAAACAGGTTGTTTTTTAAAGGGAAGGTTAGCATGCAC
>JALWRV010000018.1 GCA_027080545.1 Parvularculaceae bacterium | reverse complement strand
GGTGCGAATGTCATCAGCACTTGCAATGGGCGCTGCACTGACATTGGCAAAGAGTTTTGTTTGTAATGGATGGATCGTGGTCCCCTCCAGAGCTTCCGCCATGCGTTCGGCCGCAGGGGCCATAAGGCTGGAATGAAACGGAGCAGACACCGGCAAAGGAAGCGCGCGTTTGGCACCCATTTCCTTGGCAATATCAAGGCTTGTTTCTATGGCTTTTGCAGTGCCTGAAATAACAATTTGCCCCGGCGCATTATCATTGGCGATTTCACAAACGCCACCGGAAAGTTCGGCAGCTTTCTGGCACAGATTTTCCAACGCCTCCATATCAAGATTGAGAATAGCAGCCATGCCCCCCTCGCCCACAGGAACCGCCTGTTGCATCGCCTCGCCCCGCAGACGCAATAGTCGCGCACTGTCCGCAAGACTAAAAGCGCCCGCCGCACACAGGGCTGAATATTCCCCCAATGAATGGCCGGCTACCGATTGCAAATTACTGGTGGATAGGCCCGCCTCTTTTTCCAAAACCCGAAAACACGCTATGGAAACCGCCATCAGGGCAGGCTGGGTATTTACCGTAAGACCCAACGATTCTGCGGGACCTTCAAAAATAATTGCGCTCAGCTTTTCCCCGAGCACATCATCAACTTCTTCAAAAACTTCACGAGCAACAGAAAATTCATCCCACAGGGCCTTGCCCATACCAACTGATTGACTGCCCTGTCCGGGAAAGATGACGCTTAGCCCCATATGAATTATCCTTTGAATTATTCTTGCGTTTTCGGATGTAAAATTCTGTCAAAAAATATATGTAGTTGACGTTCGAGCGAAAAACTACACCGCTAACGAGCGCCCAATATCAAGAAATTTTTGCCGCCTTTGCGCCCGTAATTGATCCGGGCTCAGCTTTTCCAAATCTTGAATGGTTTCTTCGATTTTATCCCCAAGGCGCTCAATGGCCAAGGCCGGATCACGATGCGCGCCACCCAATGGCTCTGGCACGATATCGTCAATGACCTTCAACTCCTGCAAATCTCTGGCAGAAATTTTCATTGCCTCAGCCGCATCCGGCGCTTTGTTTTCACCTTTGCCTTGGGCATCTTTCCATAAGATGGAGGCGCACCCTTCCGGCGAGATTACCGAATAAATAGCATGCTCCATCATCAACACCTTATTCGCCGCCGCCAAGGCAACGGCACCACCAGAGCCACCCTCACCCACAATCACCGAAATCAGCGGCGCACCAAGGGCCAAACATTTTTCCGTTGACCGGGCAATTGCCTCTGCCTGCCCACGTTCTTCTGCCCCTTTGCCCGGAAAAGCCCCGGACGTATCGACCAAAGTCACGACAGGCAGATTGAAACGTTCAGCCATATCCATCAGTCGCATCGCTTTTCGATAGCCTTCCGGTCTGGCCATGCCAAAATTATGTTTTAAACGGCTTTTGGTATCGCGACCCTTTTCATGGCCCATAATCATGATAGAGCGGCCTCTAAAACGGGCAGTCCCGCCGATAATCGCCTGATCCTCCCCGAACATGCGATCACCAGCAAGCGGCGTAAAATCTTCCGTTAGACCGTTTACATATTCCATAAAATGAGGGCGGGCTGCATGACGGGCAACACTCGCCTTTTGCCACCGCGAAAGATTGGCATAAGTATCAAGCAATAGTTTTTGCGCCTTGGTTTCGAGCTTTTCGATCTCTTCACGAACATCAGCACTGGCACCTGCTTGGTTTGCCTGCATACCGCGAAGATCATCAATCCGCCCTTCCAATTCGGCGATTGGTTTTTCAAAATCGAGATAGGATCGCATAGGGTGAGGTTCCTTCGGGTAGTGTCCCTTTGTTGGTCATGTCCTAATGGTTTCGGTGATATCCTAGTAGGGGTCGCTATTTTTCGTATGGTGCGGGAAACGGGCTCAACGCGAAAGCAATTTTGCTCTTATATCATAAGGGTTTGGTGGCATAATTGCAATTCGCTGGCAAGGTAAATTTGGCGGCCTCTGTTAACCTGTTTTTTTGCTCGCACCTTTGGCTAAAGGCTGTTGCCGCGTCTCTAACGGATGATTTTCAAAAACCAGCCTTTTCAATCGTTCTTGTGCCACATGGGTATAGATCTGGGTTGTGGTAATATCTGCATGGCCAAGCATTTGCTGAACAGCGCGCAAATCCGCCCCGCCCTCTAGCAAATGGGTAGCAAAAGCATGACGCAGCACATGGGGCGAAACCCGCGAGGGGGCGATGCCTGCGGCTATTGCCAGCTCTTTTAACATTTGTGCAAAACGCGCGCTGGTCAGATGGCCATTTTTGCCCCTTGACGGAAAAAGCCAAAGAG
>JALWRV010000017.1 GCA_027080545.1 Parvularculaceae bacterium | reverse complement strand
TTATTTTGCCGCATCAGAGAGGCATGCGTCCGACTTGGATGATCCGTCTTGGATTGTTCTTATATGATCATATGGGAGGAAGGAAACGCTTGCCCGCGTCCCGTGGATTGGATTTGCATAATGCCGTTGAGGGAGCGCCCTTAAGGGCAGACTATAAACGCGGCTTTGAATACGCGGATTGCCGTGCGGATGATACGCGGTTGGTGGTTTTAAATGCCGTGGATGCGGCCCGTCTGGGGGTGGATATTCATGTGCGCAGCGTGGTTTCGTCAGTGCGCCGTGGGGGCGGAGGCTGGCATGTGCAAGGGGTTAATCAAAAGGGGGAGGCCTTTTGCATAAAGGCGAAGGCGTTGGTAAACGCCACAGGACCATGGGCCGCCCATTTTTTACAAGATAGGGTAAAGGCGGTGTCACCGCGCTCATTACGGCTGGTAAAGGGGTCGCACATTATTGTGCCGCGTCTTTTTTCCCATCACGGTGCCTATATTTTTCAAAATGAGGATGGGCGGATTGTTTTTGCTATTCCCTATGCGGAGGATTTTACACTTATTGGCACCACGGATGTCGATTTTTCGGGAGATCCTGCATCGGCAAAAATTGACGCGGAAGAAATCATCTATCTTTGTGCGGCGGTGAATAAATATTTTCGCCAAAATGTAGCGCCGTCGGATGTGGTTTGGTCTTTTTCTGGGGTGCGCCCCTTAATAGGCGAAGAGGGGGCGGGCGAAGAATCAGCGACCACCCTCAGTCGGGATTATGATTTGGTGCTTGAAACGGAAAAAGGAGAGGCTCCCTTATTGACCATATTTGGCGGGAAGCTCACCACCTATCGGCTTTTAGCCGAAGCGGCGCTGGCAAAATTGAGCCCATTTTTTCCGGCAATGTCTGGTCCGTGGACGGCAAACAGCCATTTGCCGGGGGGCGATTTTGCCCCGGAAGAATTTGATGGCTTGGTCGCCGAATTTGCCGCGCGCTATGATTTTCTGGACGGGTTTGATTGTCGGCGCTTGATAGGGGCTTATGGGCGCGATGCTTTTTTGATATTTGGTGAAGCAAAAAGCGTTGATGATTTGGGGCAATCCTTCGGGGGCGGGCTTTACGAATGTGAGGTGCGGTGGATGATGGAAAAGGAATGGGCCCAAACATGCGATGATATTTTATGGCGACGGTCTAAATTGGGATTACGGTTGAGCGCGCGCCAACAGCAAGACCTCTCCCGCTGGTTGGAGGCATCGGTATCATAGAGCCACGCTATTAAGATCAAGAGTCCATTAAGTCTAAGACCACACTATTGAGAAGAAGCCGCCCCTTCGGGGTTAGTCTAAGGCGGGTGTCTGTGTGTTCGGCCAGACCGTCTTTTATGAGGATGTTGCTTTGTTTGGCGGGCCAAGATTTTCCCCCTATTGTTTCATATCGCTTTATATCAATGCCCTCTTTCAGGCGAAGGCCCATAAGTAGAAATTCGGTTGCCTGATCTTCCTTGGTTAGGGCTTCTAGCACGAAGCGTTCCCCCGGTGCTTCGGTGGCATAGGCTTTGGGGTGGGTTAATGTTTGTGCTGCCCAGCGTTGGCCCCCTTTATTGATGCGGGAATGAGCGCCGGGACCGATGCCGATAAATTCATGGTGCCGCCAATAAAGCAGATTATGGGTGCTTTCAAAACCGGGCCGGGCGAAATTGGAAATCTCGTAGGGAATAAAGCCCTCGGCGGCGCAGATCTCTTGGGCAAGGTCGTAGAGACAGGCCTCTTGTTCATCGGGCAAGGGTTGCCAATCGCCCCGTTGCACGGCTTTTTTGAAGGCGGTGCCATCTTCGATGGTGAGTTGATAGAGGGAGATATGGGGGGATCCGAGGCTGATGGCATCCGTGAGGGCCGCGCGCCATTGGGCTTGTTGCTGGTCTGGTGTGGCATAGATAAGATCGAAGCTACAATTTTCAAAAATCTTTACGGCTTTTTCGACGGCGCGTCTGGCCTCCGCCGCATTATGATTACGCCCTAGAAATTTTAATATGTCATCATCAAGAGATTGAATGCCGAGAGAGAGGCGGTTAATGCCCGCCTCACGGAAGGCGTGAAGTTTTCCGGCTTCGGCATCGGTGGGGTTGGCTTCAATGGTTATTTCTTCATTATCGCGTAGGCCAAAAACATTCTTACACAGATGGATAATATTATTCACATCCTCAGGGGCGAGCAGGGAAGGAGTGCCGCCCCCGAAATAGATAGAGCTAAGGGGGCGCTTGCCGATTTGATCAGCCCACCAATGAATGTCTTCAAGCAGGGCTTGCACCAAAGCTTTATCGGCGCCGCGCTGGCGAAATATGTTGAAGTCGCAATAGGGGCACAGGCGGGTGCAATAGGGCCAGTGGATATAAAGGCCGATTGGATCGGTGTTTGTCATTAAAAAAGAGCCTTTCGCAATTTGGCAAAGGCGCGGGTGCGGTGCGAGAAAGAGGCCTTTTCTGTTGCAGACATTTCGGCGAAACTTTTATCCTGACCTGCGGGTTGAAAAATCGGGTCATAGCCAAAGCCCATATCACCGCGTGGGGGCCAGCTAATCTCGCCGTCAACGCGGCCTTCAAAAACATGTTCTTGTTGTTGGTTTTGGGGGGATGAGGGGATGACCAAGGCTAATATGGCAACAAAGGCGGCGTGTTTATCGACGTGGGGGGCAAGGGCTTTATGGAGCCGCGCCATGGCGGTATTGAAATCGCGCCCCCCACCGGTTTCTGCCCAGCGGGCGGAATGAATGCCCGGGGCCCCATCAAGAGCGCGCACACATAGACCGCTATCATCGGCAAGGGCGGGTAATTGGGTGGCCTTGGCGGCCGCTCTGGCTTTTATGAGCGCGTTTTCGGTAAAGCTGTCGCCATTTTCGATCGGTTCCGGCAGGCCGAGCTGGTGGGCCCCGAGAATTTCGATGCCCAAGGGGGCGAACAGATCAGCAAACTCTTTCCATTTGCCTTGATTATGGGTGGCGAGCACTATTTTAGGGTGAGAAAATTTATCCATAAAAACAACGAGTTAATTGGTTAATTCAATTTATTATCGAAAAACAATAAAAAATGTTTGCATCGTTTTTCGATATGGTTATATTGATAATCAATAAGGCGGCGCTTCGAAAAACCAACAGACCCCACCCTCGGAGCGTCGTCTTGTTACCCTGACAGGGTTTTTGACCGGGGCCTTGCTTGTCCCTCTCTTACTAGCCCGCAACAGAAGCCATTCATAAGGTTTCGTAAAAGTCCACAAAAAGAAAGGCGAAGCTTTTACAACTCCGCCTTCAAGTCAAGTCAGTCATGTCTTCAAAATCGAGACCCCTCATAGGAGAGAACCTCATGTCTATCAAACACGAAAACCATAATGGCCTGCTTGGCCGCCTTGTCAATATCATCATTTATAGTGCGTTTGTTTTTTTGGTGTCAGCGGCCTATTTAAGCGCCGTGGCGGGCACCACCATACCGCTGCTGGCGTAAGCGGGTGAACCGGTTTGCCACAGGGACTTTTCGGGCCTAGCCCTATTTTGCTTGTGGCAAACTATCTATTGACCGGCGCTTGGTGCCTTCTTCTAATCAGGTTACAAGACAGTAGAGGGATCGAATCGCGGGCCTATCCATCAAGGGGATAAAGTATGAGCAACGCTGAAGACGGCGCCACGGCGTCATCAAACAATTCGACCGCCCCGGAGCATCTTGATGCAAAGCAAAAGGCTTCCGATGATGGGCAACCGCCAGCCAGCGGGGCGCAGTCGGCGACATCAATTTTGCAAATCATATTGCATATTGCGCGTATCGTTAGTTGGCTGGTGTTGATACCCACCGGGGCGGTTATTTTCTTCCTGACCATAGGCGGCGTTTTTGGCGGCTTTGATGATGGGGGGGATGTTGCCGATGTGCTGGATCTGGTGCGGGTATTTTTATCGGCTGGATTGATGATCCATGTGGCCGGCATTTTGTTGGCGATTTTAGAAACCATTAAACAGGGCACGCCCTTTGAGAAAGAAAATGCTAAAAGGCTGCGCGGGATTGGTATTGCGGTGGTCGAGGTAGAATTGGCCAAGCTGGCTATTGGTATTATAGGCTCTGTCTTTTTGGTTCTTAATCACGAAAAAAGTTTTGAAATTTTAGAAACCCCCATGCCTTTCATCGCGGCGGCTATTGCCTATGTGCTGGCGAAAGTATTTGAAGAAGGCGCACGGCTGAAGGAAGAACAGGAATACACGATTTAATGGCGATTGAAGTAAAACTCGACCGCATTCTTCTTGAGCGCGGCATGTCACTAACCGAACTTTCAGAGAAAGTTGGGGTGACGATTGCCAACCTGTCTATTTTGAAAACGGGCAAAGCCAAGGCTATTCGTTTTTCTACTTTGGAAGCCATTTGCGATGTGTTGGAATGTCAGCCGGGGGATATTTTGGTCCATGATCAAGAGGGTGATTAGAGTTATACTATTATTTTCAGTTGGTGTGGTTTTTTTAATCGCGTGTGGCGGGGGCTAATCTTGCCAGCCATCAGGCGCTTATTTTGATCGGTGACGGGAATGATACACCTGTCCATGCGGCGGCGGGCCTATTGGAATCGGACATGGATGAGGTGGCCATGAATTATTAGCTTTTGCCTTTAGAGCGGGATGATGTGGCCGGGTTGATTGTTTATACATGGGCCGGGGGCATTGATGGCCCCAATGAAAAGGGCGTGCGGGACATGGTGCCGGAAGTTGGGGCGAAATGGCAAGAAATTGACCGGGCCATTACCGGTAAATGACCAACGAAGCCTTTGCTTGATATGAGCGAGGCGCTATAGGTGAGAATGGCGCTCAGGGGCTTTATCAGGATCATCATGGTCAAATTGGAATTAGCACAGACATTGAAAGACCAACTTTCCAGACCGGAAAGGCTGATCGGGTTAACCCGTCGGCGGCTTATGGAGAGATTGAGCGCGGATCTTGGATTGTCGCCAAAACAAGCAAAAATGCGCACCAATCAAATCTGGCAATGGATTTATAATTTCGGGGTTACGGACTTTACGGCCATGACCAATATTGCCAAGGAGATGCGCGCTAAGTTGAGCGCTCTTTATACGCTGGATCGGCCCCGAATTGTTGAACGGCAAATTTCTACGGATGGCACGCGCAAATATCTCATCGCCTTGGAAGAAGGCATTGAGGTGGAAGCGGTGTTTATTCCCGGGGTGGGGCGCAAGGGGGCTTTGTGTGTTTCTTCGCAAGTAGGGTGCACGTTGAATTGCCGCTTTTGTCATACGGGAACGCAAGGGCTGGTGCGGAATTTAACCGCTGGGGAAATTGTTGCGCAAATATTGGTGTGCAAGGACGATATTGACGAATGGCCCTCGTCTAAAGTGGATCGGGATCTCTCTAATATTGTGTTTATGGGTATGGGGGAGCCGCTTTATAATGTTGAAAATGTCGCGGATGCTATTGAGATTATTGCCGATGATGAAGGCATTGCCTTGTCGCGGCGGCGGATAACGGTCTCAACCTCTGGGGTGGTGTCTGAAATGCAAAGGCTGGGGGAGATGACCCAAGCCATGTTGGCGATCTCCCTACATGCCACCCATGATGAGTTGCGAGATCAATTGGTGCCCATCAATCGCAAGCATAAATTGGCAGAATTGATGGAGGCGTGTCGCACCTATCCCGGGGCCTCCAATGCAAGGCGGATTACTTTTGAATATGTGATGCTGAAGGGGGTGAATGATAGTTTGGCTGAGGCGCGGGCGTTGGTGAAACTATTGCAAGGCATACCGGCTAAGATCAATCTCATCCCGTTCAACCCTTGGCCTGATGCGCCTTATCAATGCTCTGACTGGGAGCAGATCGAGGCCTTTGCGGAGATCGTCAATCAGGCGGGCTATGCCTCTCCCATTCGCACCCCGCGAGGGCGTGATATTGCTGCTGCCTGCGGGCAGTTGAAGTCGCAAAGTGTGAAAATACGGGCTAGTCAACGGCGCAAGGCGGCGTTGCCCCCCTCCCCAAACACCGTATAATTGCTTTTTGCGCGTCAATCTATAGGCTGGATGGCGCTGAGGGCCTTTTGCTGGTTCTCTTGAACGATAACAGCCCACCAGAAAGGTCCTCCTGCTATGAAAAAATTGTCTTTCCTGTTCATTTTTATTGTTGCGCCTTTGATGTTTTGGTCGATCGCACAAGCAAGCGATGTACGTGATCACGAAGTAAGGAATTTTATTGATAGTATGGCGGCGATTGATGATCGCTCCGACGAGTTTCCGCAAATGCTGGATGCACTTGATAATATTGAGGATGATATGTCTTCAATGGTTGGGGATGATGGCAATATCGCTATGTTTCGTAATATTGTCAGAGAAGTAAAAAAGAACCCGGTTGAAAAACGAAAAATGTTGGGGATTGTATCGAAATCAAATTTCACGACACTCGAGCGATGGGGTGAGGTTGGTGATGTGGTCTTTGCTGTCTATCTGCGCGAAGAAATTGGCGTGGAAGATATTGGTGTTCTGGTCTCTATGGCCCCTATTTTTGAGGCGCAAGTGGGACCAGAAGCAGAAGAGATGAGGGTCGTGTTGCGATTAGCTCAAGCGCTTGACCGGTTGAGCCCGCAACAAATTTCATTGGTCACACCGCATCTAGCACGCTTCCGCGCGGTGCTTGAAGCCAGCGAATAGTTTTTTTAAAGCATGAAGAGAGCCCCGCCTGATTGGCGGGGTTTTTTTATGAGGTGACTTTGTTTATGAGATGGCTTTGTTGGTGGCGGTGCCCGACCCATATTGGCGCTCTAATTTTGCCCGCGCCCGTGGGCAGACATTGATTTTATCAAGGTCACCACCGGCCCAATCAAGCAGTTTGGGGTCCATTACTTTGAACCAGAGTGGCGGGAAGGCCGCAAGACCAAGGCAACCGGGATAGCCCGATGGCAGGCGGGGTAAATCATCAAAATTGCGCAAAGCCTGATAGGGGCGCTGGGGGTTGGCGTGATGGTCGGAATGGCGTTGCAGATGGATCTGCATCAGGTTGGAAACAATATGGTTGGTGTTCCAAGAATGGCGGGGCTGGCAGGGCTCATATTTGCCATTGGGCAGTTTTTGGCGCAGCAGGCCATAATGTTCGATATAGTTAACCTGAGTAAGTGCATACCAGCCGAGAAAATGGTGCAAGAGGAGGAAGGGTAAAATTTTCCACCCCAGAATAAATATTAATAGGCCCGCGATCATGGCGGTCAAAAAATAGACGTGGAGAATTTCATTTTCCCAATGCAGAAGCGGTTTTTTGCGGGCGCGGAGGCGTTTGGCTTCTTGTTGCCACCCGCCGATCAGGGCACCGGGCAGGTCGCGCAAAGCAAAAGCATAGACGCTCTCGCCCATGCGTGAGGACGAACAATCTTCCGGCGTTGAGACCCGCACATGGTGCCCGCGATTATGTTCAATACAAAAATGACCATAGCCGCTAACCCCTAAGGCGAGTTTCGCCATGAAACGATCAAGGCGATTATTTTTATGGCCAAGCTCATGGGCGATATTGATGGCATTGCCATTGCCGGTACCCACGCCAATAGCCAGCACGAGGATGGACCACCAAGGCAGGTCTTGGGTGCCGACAAAAAAGGCGGCAGCGAGAAAGCTGATATAGGGCATGAACACCATCAGCCACACAATATAGCGATAATGAGGATCCGCAGACATGGCCGGGACCACCTCTTCCGGCGGGTTGAAGGGGTCTTCGCCTATCCAGCGATCAAGCAGGGGAATGAAACCGAAAATATAAAGAGCAGGGATGAGGGTGGTGAGGGGATTATGGGTCTGGAAATAGAGCCAATAGCTGAACAAGGGAACGGCGATATTGGCGGGGCCAAACAACCACATCCAGCGTTTATGATCGTACCAGACTATTTCCTTGCCGTTTGCGTCGATAGAAGTGAAAAGTGCCATGGGATAGACCCTTTTTAAGTTGCTCTTTTCGGCAAGTGTAATAGATAATGTTGTCAGTGTCAACATTGGGGTGACGGTTCTGAAAGGCCATTGGATTGCCCAAAGGGCGGTTAGAGGGGCGGATAGGATGTCGGGTAAAATGTCAGACAAGATTTCGGACGAAACCAAGCCCCATGGGGGAGCGGGGGATGAGAAAATTCTGGCACCCGCCGCAGAGGGCGGGGCGCGGAAATATCACCATGGGGCGTTGCGCGAAGCTTTGTTGGAGCGCGCCGTGGTAATTTTGGGTGAGCAGGGGATTGAGAAGCTCTCCTTGCGCGGATTGGCGCGTGATCTCGGGGTCTCGCACGCCGCCCCCGCCCGCCATTTCGCCAATAAGGGGGAGCTGTTGTCGGCCATTGCCAGCGAGGGCTATCAGCGCTTGACCGCAGCCACCACAAAAGCGGCGGTGGGGGTTGAGAGCGCGGTTGAACGATTGCGGGCCATGGGGCGGGCCTCGGTGCGTTGGGCCATGGATAATCGCTCCTTTTACAGTGCGATTATGAACCCGGATGTGAATCGCTATGCGGACCCTGGATTGACCGCTTCCTTGCAAGCCTATATCGCCACGGTGGCCGAAGCGTTCGCCGAGGCGCAACATGAAGGCTGGCAACCAAGGAGCCGGTTGCAAGCCCTGCAGATTTTCGGGTTTGCGGCAACCATCGGCGCGTCGGTTATTTTTTCTGATCCGTTGCACCGTAAATTGTTTGGAAACCTTGATGATGAAAAGCTGATTGAAGAAATCATTGATTTGGTCATACCGGTTGAGTGATATATCAGTATAAGGAATAATTCCATGAGCGATGTGAAAAAAGTCGTGTTGGCCTATTCCGGCGGGTTGGATACGTCGGTTATTTTGCAATGGCTGCGGGCTATTTATCAATGTGAGGTTGTGACCTTTACCGCCAATATTGGGCAGGACGAGAGCGAAGGCGAAGGCCTATCGCTGGCGCGCCAAAAGGCCGAACTGATGGGGGTTGGGGAGATTTATGTTGAGGATTTGCGGGAAGAATTTGTGCGGGACTATGTGTTTCCCATGTTTCGGGCAAATTGTGTCTATGAGGGAAAATATCTTTTAGGCACCGCTATTGCCCGGCCTTTGATTGCCAAAAGGCTGGTCGAGATTGCCCGTGAAACAGGCGCGGATGCAATTGCCCATGGGGCAACCGGCAAGGGCAATGATCAGGTTCGATTCGAGCTTTCCGCCTATGCCCTTGACCCGTCGATTAAAATAATTTCGCCATGGCGCGAGTGGGATTTAACATCGCGTAGTAAATTACTGGAATTTGCCGAGCGTCATCAAATACCCGTGCCCAGCGACAAACGGGGGGAGGCGCCTTTTTCTGTGGATGCCAATTTGTTGCATACCTCATCGGAGGGAAAGGTTCTTGAAGATCCCTCTCAATCGGCACCGGAATATG
>JALWRV010000016.1 GCA_027080545.1 Parvularculaceae bacterium | reverse complement strand
GGGGAGAACAGATGACCATTCTATGCGCTCTTTTTGATCAGCGGGAAAATTGCTTCTGGCTTGGATGCAATGGCAGTGCGTTGGTGGGGCAAACGCGGCTTCCAGAAAAGCGTAGTAAATGGCTACGGCTTGCAGATTGGGCCATCGCTTTTACCGGGTCGGGCATTGCGGATATGGCGATTATTTCCGAACGCCCTAAATTTCCCAGCCATAGCGAGGATGTGCAGCAGATTATCAGTTTTTTGCTCACAACGTTTGAAAAATATAATATTGGCGAAAAAGAAGAAGGCCATCAGGATTTTAATCTCAGCGGGCTCTTGGTGCATAAATCCGGCCTCTTGTTCGATGTAGATTCGCGGCTGTCGGTTAGTGCCATTCCTCAAGGTACTTTGTGGGCGCGGGGTTCGGGAATGGATTTTGCTTTAGGAGCCGATGAGGTGGCCAAAAAATGGGGCATTAGTGCTGAAGAACGCATTGAATTTGCTGTGCAGGCGGCAATTGATCTGGATGCGGAATGTCCCGGCGATGTGATGATAGAAAATTTTTAAAACAATAAGATAAAAGGTCAGAAAAATGAAAATTAGAGAAGCGCTCACCTTTGATGATGTTTTGCTGGAGCCGGGCCCGTCGGATGTGTTGCCCAGCCAGGTTACGGTAAAAGCGCGCCTGACCAAACAGATCCATCTCAACATGCCAATCATCGCCTCGGCTATGGACACGGTCACGGAAGCGGAAATGGCTATTGCCATGGCGCAAAATGGCGGCATTGGCGTGTTGCATCGTAATCTTTCTATCGGGGAACAGGCCGAACATGTGCGCCGGGTCAAGCGCTTTGAAAGCGGCATGGTGGTAAACCCGCTGACGTTGACACCCGATGATAGTTTGCGCACGGCCCAAGAAATTATGTTGGAGCGCCATATTAGTGGTTTTCCGGTGGTCGAGGGTCGTGATAAAAATGGCGTCGGTAAGCTGGTTGGGGTGTTGACCAATCGCGATATGCGCTTTGCCACTAATTTGGATGCGCCGGTGCGCGATTTGATGACGGCGGTTGATTTGGTGACGGTGAAACCCGGGGCCAGCATGGAAGAAGTGCAAAGCCTGTGTCACCGTCGCCGGATTGAGCGCGTGGTGGTAGTGGATGATGATTATCGCTGTGTCGGTCTGGTGACTGTGAAAGATATGGAAAAGGCGCAAGCGTTCCCGGATGCGGCCAAGGATGATCAAGGGCGCTTGCGGGTGGCGGCGGCGTCGACTGTCGGGGGGGCAGGGTTTGAGCGGGCAGAAGCGCTGATTGAGGCGGGGGTTGATGTGGTGGTGATCGACACCGCCCATGGTCACTCTGCACAAGTTATCGAACAGGTGGCGCGGATTAAAAAACTATCCGGCGCACCGCAAGTCATCGCGGGCAATATTGCCACCTATGAAGCGGCTAAAGCCTTGGCGGGGGCCGGGGCGGATGCGTTGAAAGTGGGGATTGGTCCGGGCTCTATTTGCACCACACGCATTGTCGCCGGGGTGGGGGTGCCGCAATTGACGGCGATTATGGAGTGCGCCAAGGCCGGGCGCGAAGAAGGGGTGCCGATCATTGCCGATGGAGGCATTAAATTTTCCGGCGACATGGCCAAAGCGCTGGCGGCCGGGGCCGATACGGCGATGATTGGCTCGCTTTTGGCCGGCACCGATGAAGCCCCCGGGGAGGTTTTTCTCTATCAAGGGCGCTCTTATAAATCCTATCGCGGCATGGGCTCGATCACCGCCATGGCCAGAGGGTCTGCGGATCGCTATTTCCAATCTGATGTTAAAGAACAGATGAAACTTGTTCCTGAAGGGATTGAAGGGCGGGTCGCCTATAAGGGGCCGATTGCGCCAATCCTGCATCAGCTGGTGGGCGGGGTGCGGGCTTCCATGGGCTATGTGGGTGCGCCCACCATTAGCGATTTCCAAGCCCGCGCCAAATTTGTCCGCATCACCAATGCAGGCTTGCGGGAAAGCCATGTCCATGATGTGGCGATTACCAGAGAGGCGCCCAATTACCCGACGCAAAATTAGAGCGGAAGCGTCTCCGGGAAGTTCAGATACGAGCCTGCAAACTAGCCCACAAAGGCTTTTTCGATGACAAATTCGGCGGGTTTGGCCAGTGCTCCTTCGCTGAGGCCTGCTGCGATCATGCGTTCTTTTGTCTCCAAGGTCATGGGCAGCGAGCCGCAAATCATGGCCCGGTCTTGGCTTGGATCAAGGGGAGGGATGTTCAAGGATTTGAACAAGGAGCCATCATCAAGCAAATTCGTAATCCGCCCCATGTGTGGCGAGGGTTCGCGGGTGGTGGTGGCAAAATAG
>JALWRV010000015.1 GCA_027080545.1 Parvularculaceae bacterium | reverse complement strand
AGCGTCGGTGGCTTTTGCTATGGACGAGATGGACATGACTTTTCGGCAAAGCGCGTAGATTTGATTGGCCGCGCACGGGCTTTTGTCTTAGGCTTGCCCTTATGGAAAAGACACCGCCCCCGCCCGCTACAGCCACCAATGACGCCGCCCGAAAACAAGCTGCCGATAATAAAAAGCGACCAACCCATACATTAAGGGCGCGGTTTAAGCCTTTTCTCAAAGGCCGCCACCCGGACAGTTTTTCCGATTATCCCGATCATGAGGAGATGATCCATGTGCTGACCCATGCTCTCGGGGCAGTGCTGGCGGTAATTGCCGCCATCGTGTTACTGATGCGGGCTGTGGAAATTGGCGGCGCGAAGGAGATTGTGGCGGTTTCTCTTTATGGGGCGAGCATGATCATTCTTTATCTCAGCTCGTCCATCTATCATGGCAGCTATCGGTGGCGACATTTCAAATTTATGGAAATGCTCGACCATTCGGCGATCTATATCAAAATTGCCGGTTCTTATACGCCGTTTGCTCTGTTGATCTTGTCACCAGCCCTTGGCACGACTTTGCTGATATTGGTTTGGGTGATCGCCATTGGGGGAGTTATTTTTAAAGTCACTGCCCATTTTTTGTCCGATATGCGCAAATATGATTGGATATCCCTCATTGGTTATTTGGCCATGGGCTGGCTGGCGGTCTTTTTTGTGGGCGATTTATGGAAAAACATGCCCCATGCAGGCTTTTGGTGGTTGGTTGCCGGGGGTATGAGTTTTTCTATTGGCGCTATTTTTTACAAATGGAAATCGCTTCCTTATACCCATGCGATTTTTCATATTTTTGTGCTTGGCGGCTCTATCAGCCATTTCATCGCTGTCTACGTCTATGTGTTGCCAAACCCGTCCCTTACATAATTATTGTCCGCTGAGGTGCCAATATAGCTCTAACAAGGGTAGGGATAAAAACGCCGCAAAAAACCCAACCCCCCAAATGCTGGCGGAAAACCATAATAATCGTTTGTTCCAGCGATGAGCGCTTTCACATTGGGCTGCCAACATCGGATCGCTCGGACAGGCACGTCCGGGCCGATAGACCAACCAAAACCCCAGACCGAGCATCACGCCACTACCCATAAATAGAAAAGTTTTATAATGAGCGAGGGTTGCCAAAAATGGTATGGTTGAGAACATTGCGGCCGATACCGCCCCCAACCCCAAACTGACCAACAGAATTGGTAAGGCACAACAAATTAAGGTAGCGCTTGAGGCGAACAGCACCAACCATCCCCAAGGGCGCGGTTTAACCGCTTTAGCTTCCCCCATGGTTGCTGGCTCAGCCATACTATCTATTCCTCGATATCGAGTGAACAGCCGTCAATCGCGGATTGGCTACGATAGGTGAAGCCTTTTTTAGTGAAAAAGCTTTTCAGCATGTCATCGCTAAAGCTCACTTCTTTTGTGGTGCAAACCGAAATCACCCCCTTGTCGAGATTGGTTGCCACCGCGACCACCCCGTCCATTTTTTTCAATGATTTTTCTGATGTGGCCGCGCAAAAGGGGCAGGTCATGCCGTCCACCCGCAATTCATGTTGGGTCAGGCTATCGATGTTGGCCATCACAGGGGCTTCTTCCAAAGCGAGGACTTGGCTGGAAAAAAGCAGGGCGAATGATATCAATAGGGCTTTCATGACAGGGCTTCCTTTTCGATAGTGGGTTAAAAATTAAAACGCATGGAGGTGACAAGCGCATAGTCAGGGGCCAAGGCGGTCCCGTTGAGATTTTTACTAATCGGCACGCGCAAGGCTGTTTCGGCAATCCATCTTCTGCGCGCATATTGTAAGCCAGGAGACAAGGTCACCAAATCGCCGCCGCTATTGGCATCTTTCAGCGATAGGATCCGATTTTTCTCCGAGCGTGTGGCGTTTAACTCCAACACCGCAAACAAAAATCCTTTCGCCGCGCCCTCTTCATTGCGATTGCTCAACCGATATTGCACCGAGGCATCAACGCTCACCGCATCACCGGCTTCGAAACCATTATTTTCATTATTATTCACATATTTGATCTGGCTATCGAAATTCCAGCTGGTGGAGGCGCGGGTGAAGACCAATCCAGCAAATTGATCGAAGGATCCATCGGAGGTTTCCCCTTCTCTACCTGTAGGCAAGGTAAGCCCGAAAAAAGGGGCTAACCGGACTGTTTTGCCTAGCCTGTCGCGGCGGAAAACCTCATAGCGGGCAAACAGAGTGACATCGCCAAGACCGGAATTGCTATCGCTGAGCGTGCCGATTTTCTTATCCTGTGAAATAAAAGGCACCACCCCGAACAGCGCTAATCTCCGGTTCAAGCC
>JALWRV010000014.1 GCA_027080545.1 Parvularculaceae bacterium | reverse complement strand
CTCATAGTGCCTTAGCCCGTGCAGCGCCAAATGGCGGGCCTGTTCTGGCGAGAGATTTTGATGCACTTTTGCCATGCGTGCCACCGCCTGTTCCGGATCCCCAAAACGTGAGGGCGATTTGTGTAATTTGCCAAGATTGCGCATCACCCATTCGCGCACATGTGCCCCCACCGGCTTGGCAGCAAGGCGATCATACATTTCCTGACTAACTCCCAACCCCTCTAGAGCAATGACCCCCTTAACCCAGGCCGGGAACAATACCGCAAAATGCAGCGCCAAATTGCCCCCCAGCGAATGGCCAATCAAGGTCAGCGGAAGCGTGGCAAGCTGTGTGCGCTCAATATGGTCAAATACAGCCGCCAGATCGCCAATCATATCATGGTGATCATACCCGCCGCCGGGTACCCATTGACTATCCCCATGGCCACGCAGATCCAGCGCCAGCACCCGATAGTTCGGCAGCAATTTGGCAATCGTCCAATCCCAGGACCGGGCATGATCTTTGGTGCCATGGATCAACAAAACACCCGGCCTGTCCTTCGGTCCCCAACTCAACAAATTCAAATGCAATCCGTGAATGTTGAGGCGATGGGTTTGCGGCGCCTGTGGCACGATTGGCGCCAAGGTTTGGGTAGCCATGCCATCCATCTGTTCCTTCTGTTCGTTCATATCACCGCCATTTTTCAAAAATCACCCTCTCATCTCATCGATTAGGCCATTAAGTGGAACATTGGTTGGCCCCCATGAGTGGCCCATCGCGCCCGCCAGCATAGGCGCTTTGTCGCCGGGCGCACCTAGAAAAACCAGTGCCATAACCAAAGCCATTAAGTGACTTAATAGCAACGCCGAGGGGATTTATCCGCTTCGAAGCCTCCAATATAGGCGGAATAATTGACTTATCGGTCGGTATTACCTACCTCCAACTGTGTATGGGTCATCAACGCGACCCCCTGCTTGGACGCAAACCATCTTGACCAGCAGGGTCCGTGCGCAAACATTGATTGTCTTGACCGTCTCGATCAAGACTGTCTTTATCAAGCGCCACCAAGCCAAGAGCGCGATGAGCCCCGACCGATTGCGATAACGCATCGCTTATTTCCTGGCGGAAAGCGGGGCGTGGAAAAACATTATCCGCCAAGAAGAACCCGCTATGAGCATAGATTCTATGAGCAGCAGCGCACTAAACGGAAAACTACATGAAATTTGAAGATCTCGGCCTTGAGCCGAAAATTTTACGGGCCTTACATGAGGCCGGTTATGAAACCCCCACACCCATTCAAGAAGCCGCTATTCCGCCTGCCCTCAAAGGGCGCGATGTGCTGGGCATCGCCCAGACCGGCACAGGCAAAACCGCCGGCTTCACCCTGCCGATGATCCACCGTCTTGCCCAAGGGCGCACCAAAGCGCGGATGCCCCGTTCGCTGGTATTAGCGCCAACCAGAGAGCTGGCAGCTCAGGTGGCTGATAATTTCGAAAAATATGGCCAATATCACAAGCTGACCATGGCATTGTTGATCGGTGGCGTGTCTTTCGCTGAGCAAGATATGAAACTGACCCGGGGGGTTGATGTGTTGATCGCCACGCCCGGGCGTTTGTTGGACCACCATGAACGCGGAAAACTTTTGCTGACCGGTGTTCAGATCATGGTGGTTGATGAGGCTGACCGGATGCTTGATATGGGATTTATTCCCGATATTGAACGCATCTTCAAACTCACCCCCTTCACCCGCCAAACCCTGTTTTTCTCGGCCACCATGCCACCGGAAATCCAGCGGCTGACCGACCAATTCCTATCCGCACCGGAGCGTATCGAAGTGGCCAAACCGGCCACCACGGCAGCGACCATTGCCCAAAATATCGTGCGCCTGCCCTCCTCTCAAGACAAGTTGAAGCGCGATGTCTTGCGCAAATTGATTAAAGATGAAGATGTCAAAAACGGAATCATTTTTTGCAACCGCAAAAAAAATGTGGATATCGTCGCTAAATCTTTGCAAAAACATGGGCTGAATGCGCGCCCTATCCATGGTGATTTGGCACAATCCTATCGTATGGAAACATTGGCGGGCTTTCGCGATGGCTCGATTAAGCTGTTGATTGCCTCCGATGTGGCCGCCCGCGGACTTGATATTCCTGATGTTTCGCACGTGTTCAACTATGATGTGCCGATTCATTCCGATGATTATGTCCACCGTATCGGCCGCACCGGTCGAGCCGGCAAAAAAGGCACCGCCTTCATGCTGGTCACCCCGTCTGATGATAAATATTATGATGCAATTTTGAAAACCATCGGGCGCGACGACATTAATGAAAAAGACCTTACCGCCTATTTTGACGATTATGATTTCGAAGCCATTCGCAATACCGGGCGGGGCCGTAGCGGCGGGCGCGATGGCCGGCGAGGTTCAAGGGGCGATCGTTCACGCCCTGAACGTAACCGCAATCCGCGTCGCTCCCGTGGGGCAGCGCAGACCCAGCCCTCACCCACATCAGACACATCTCCTGATCCAGAAGCAAAAGATCAGATGACGAGGACTAGCGATGAAGCGGTGAGCGCAAAAAGCCCCGCAGAGAAAAAGCCCAATAAAGAAAAACCCCATAAAGATAAGTCCAATAAAGAAAAGATGGGCAAAGAAAAATCCGCCAAGAAAAAGTCTGGCAAGGACCAAAAATCGGACCGTGGTGGCAAAACCAAGGCCGATAATAAGGCGGGTGATAAAGGCTTTGGGGCCCATATTCCGGCCTTTATTGATCTCAGCTAATATCTCTTCCCTTATCAATGGCTGCCGTCGAAAAGCCCCGAAAAGCGGGCTTTTCCTGCTTAATTTGCCTAAAATTCGACCGTTCCGCTTAGCCGGATTTTTAAACAGTTAGGCTCATATGATTGATGTTAGGCATTAAGCAGGAAGCAGTAGAGCCATGTCATCGATAATTGGAAATTATTCACCCAAGCTGTGCGCCAAAAAGGCATGGGAGGCCATGTCCAAGGCGGGCATCGCCCATACACCGGAAAACTATACCCTCTGGTATGCCCATTTTGCCGGGGTCAAACCGGCCCTGACCCATGCCCTGGAAGAAATCATCCGCGAACATGGGGAGATTAGCGAAGCCGATTGCGAAATGCTGTATGATAAATTTTTTGCAGCCGAATTGGTTCGACACAATTTTCGCCTGCAAACGGAAGCCCTGTTGCACAAGATGGACCTATTGCAACAGCGCCTGACCAGACCGGTCAATAGTGCAGATGCCCATGACACGGCAAAATGGGATTCCGACACGGCTAATATTTTACCGCAAGCCATACAGGCCTTACAGCTTGAGCGCATTGAGATGGAAAATTGGCTCGACGAAGCCATTGCGGTCATCAAGGGGTTGCGCCGGGAAACCGGCACCTCCTTATCGCCGGTTCACATGGATGCCCTGACCGGATTGGCAGACCAGTCTTCCTTCCTTGCAGAATTACAAATCAGGGTGGAAATCGCGGTTGAGCGCTCAGAGCCCTTGAGCTTGGCCCTGGTTAAAATCTCTAACACCGATACCCTGCCCGACGATGCCAGCGTGATGCAAGAATTGGCTGAAACCCTGAACGGCTCCATTAAAGGGCGCGATTTTCTTGCCCGCTCCGATGATTGGGAATTGGCGATGGTATTGCCACGCACCCGTCTGTCTCAGGCTGATCGCCTCTGTCAAAATATCCGTGAAGATTTGGCCTTGAAACAATCAGACCCACGCATTGGCTGGATATGGTCAGAGCTGCAAATCGGCATCGGCGTTGCGCAATTACATTTCCCGGAAACCCCGTCGAAATTGATGGAGCGCGCGCGTCACTGCGTCGAGACAGCCCTGCAAAAAAAGCAAATGGCCATTATTTGCGAAGACAGCCCGCCGCGTGAAAAAACGATGTCCACAGATGAGGGTGAAGAAGACGCTACCATCTCACTATTTCCGGTCACGCAACGTCACTGATCGAAACATCGTGGTCAAAACAGGCACCAAGCGCAACTCATATTCATGTGCAACAAACAAGTGTATGCACCAAACCTTTGCTGGCACCTCACAGCCATAGGCAAGAACCCTATCAGCAATGGAAGTGAGTTGCTTTGCCCATGGCACTTCTGATAAAGTGCGCTCATGACTGATCAAACAGATTCTCAGGAAACAGAACATCATCTGCAAGATTTGCCCGATGATATCGCGGCCGACTTTACGGTCCCCCAGCATTGGGAAGACTATACCCCCGAACAGCACGCCATTTGGGACCGTCTTTACACGCGACAAGAAAAATTATTGCCGAATTATGCCGAGCAATCCTTCATTGACGGCCTGTCAAAACTGAATCTGCATCGCGGCGGTATTCCAAAATTTGACGACCTTAACGAAGAGCTGGAAAAATTAACTGGCTGGACCATCGTTCCGGTTCCCTGTCTGGTGCCTGATGACATATTTTTTGAACATCTCGCCAATCGCCGATTCCCAGCGGGAAATTTCATCCGCCGCCTTGATCAGCTGGACTATATTCAAGAGCCCGACGTGTTCCATGATGTATTCGGCCATGTGCCGATGCTGACCAATCCGGTCTTTGCTGATTATATGCAGGCCTATGGCGAAGGAGGCCTGCGCTCACTCGGCTTTGACTGCTTAAAAAACCTCGCTGCCCTTTATTGGTACACCGTCGAGTTTGGACTGGTGCAAACAGATCAGGGTTTGCGTATTTATGGGGCTGGCATCCTTTCTTCTGCCTCCGAAACCCGCTTCTGTGTCGAAGATCCGTCTCCGAACCGGTTGAAATTCGACCTTGAACGGGTGATGCGCACCGACTATCGCATTGATGATTTTCAGCAAACCTATTTTGTCATTGACTCCTATGAAAGCCTGTTTCGCGCCACTGTGGACACGGATTTCGCCCCCCTCTATGAGCGCCTGCACAAAGCGCCGCGCTGGCAGGTTGATTATATCGACAATGAAGCAGAGCTATTGCATAGAGGCACTCAAGCCTATGCCAAGGCTGGTGGGCGCTTTGCCAAAGTGAGCTAATGGCTACCCTACCCGCTCGCCTCCCCATATTCTGGACATTCAGACGTTGCCCCTATGCCATGCGTGCGCGTATGGCGGTGCAAGGGGCGGGCATAGATGTGGAATGGCGCGAGATCATTCTGCGCGACAAACCCCGAGAGATGCTCGAAGCCTCCCCCAAAGGCACGATTCCGGTGCTGGTTCTGGAAAATGGCACGGTTCTGGAAGAAAGCCTCGACATTATTCATTGGGCCTTGGGGCAACAGGATCCAAATGGCTGGCTGCCGCAAACAGCAGACGAGCAACACCAAACCCATCACCTAATTGCGCAAAATGATGGACCGTTTAAGCGCTTACTGGATCGCTATAAATATGCCCCCAAAGGTGATGAAAATGGCCTAAAGGCCCGCGATGAAGCTCTCAGCTTTCTGGGGGATCTAGAACAGCGCCTCAAGCCCCATGGGCAATTGCTGCGGCCAACCCCTAGCCTAGCAGATTACGCTCTATTTCCCTTTGTGCGACAATTCGCCCATGTGGATATGATTTGGTTTCAACAGCAGGACCTACCTTGCTTACAAACTTGGCTTGAAAACCATCTTAATAGTTCGCTTTTCTCGAAGATAATGGAAAAGCGCCCCTTATGGTCAGGCACCCCCATTCACGAGAAATAATAGCGCATCAAAAAGGGCGGCCCAAAGAGCCGCCCTTTTCGTTCATTATTAAGAACCAACTTTTAAAAGTCGTAGCGGATACCCACCTGCGCTCTCCAAGTAGACAGAGACGTGCTGCGACGATCCTGTGTTCCGTTGAAACGACGGATCACATATTGCGACCCATCTGGGGATAATTCAGCTTCCACCAGCGCCACACGACCAAAGTCATTATAGCGACGCTCGTTGAAGATACCCCATTCATCGTTCAACAGGTTGGTCAGGTTACGTACGTCAAACGTCACAAGCAATTTGTCATCGCCCAGTGTTTTCGGCAATGGAATTTCTTGCGACAGGCGCATATCCACCCGGCCCCACCAGCCATTGTTGAAGGCGTTACGCGGCGCAATACGGCCCGCATAAGCAGCCAGCTCATCATTGGCTTGGATGAAGGCAATATACGCATCAAGAGCGGCCGGATCCGAATTGACATAGTCAATCAGCGGATCATTACCACCCCGCGGCACATAGAGCAGCGAACGACGTTCACTATCATCACTATCACCAAACATGTTGCAACGACCAGCAATAGCATCAGAGCCACAATTGGTGTCGAACGTATAGCTGTAGGGTGAGCCAGAATTCATCCGACCGAAGAAGGACAAACGTGTGACCCAATCCGGTGCGAACTCTTTCTTGAACTGAGCCCGTACTTTGATGCTGTGTTTGATTTCATAGTCAGACGTGGCCACGGTTGGGTTATTGTAATCTGCCACACCGATATTCTCAAAGTTTGAGGTCGCTGTGGAAGATGTCGCCGGGCTGACATCCTCGGCATCAAGATAGGCATAACCAATGCTCAAATCCAAATCTGTCTGCCAAGGCAGCTCCCAGCTGTTTGCCGCATAAGTTGATACGGACAAAACTTTCGGGTTTTCATTGGAGTTGGTCAAGATGATGTCATCACGACGCACCGAGCAATTTGCCAAATCGGTGGTGGTGCTGCCAACAACATTGGCCGGGCAATCTGGGTCCAACAGGTCCTGACCTTGATAGATCGGGCGACCATCTGGGGCCGTTCCGATGCGGTTCAAGGAAATATTCTGCCAGATAACCGGATCACGGGTGATGGAATAAAGGAAATCCATGCCCCAAGTCCAGTCGCTCCCCAAGTGGAATTGGCTCAAGTCCAAACCATCTTTTTTGAAGCCAATGCCAGAGCGCACCACGGCCGGGATTTTATAATCTGGCCCCAGCGCATCCACGCGACCTTGACCCTGATTACCAGAGGCGGTCACCGCATCAAGGATTGGCTGCGGCAGGTTATAACCGTCAAACCCAGTCAAATCTCCCCCAAAGGTAATGCCAAGGAAGCCGTCATTGGAATAGGCATTGGATACCCAAACCGCCGGATCCCCACCAGAGAACACACCGATGCCACCATAGACATCGAGACCCTCTCCAGCATCCCAATCAAAACCGATACGCGGTTGCAACAGACCTTTCCCATCAAGCGTATTGTCGTTGCGGAAACCGTAACGTGCCTCGAAGTTCGGGTTGTAAGTCGGCACCGCATCCACATCATACCAGTCATAACGAAGACCAACGGTTACATCGACGGCCGGCGTTGCTGACCAAGTGTCTTGAACATACAGAGCGTTCAAATTGCGATCCCATTTCGCAGCCCCATCATCCTCAAGGTTAGATGGCGCATTTTGATAGATTGAAAGGGTACAGGTCTGATTTTGGAAATCGGCAATGCTTGCACATTGCGCAATACCTTCAGAGAAAGGCACAAATTTGTTGAACACATCATACTCGTTGCGCTCATAACCAAATTTGTAAGTATGCGGACCCCGATTATACTCACCCAGCAATTTATAATCCATAATATCGCCGGTCAGCGCGTTGGCTTGGCGGAATGGATCAGAGCCGAGGTAAACCGTACCCCCACCAGCGGTGTCAATCTCAAACTGAGCAAAATCAGCGCCACCAATCGAATCCTGACCAGTCACGCGATCTTGTGACGTAATCCGCAATTCGGTCGAGAAATTATCGGTCCAATCAGAATAGAGACGGCCCGTATAAACTTCCAATCGCTCGGAACGGTCATACCAGTTTGACGACAGGCCAAGACGGTCGCGGAACGTGTTTTGAACGCGAATCGTGTTGCCCAAAGTATATTGGTAAGAAACCTCGGCACGGTGTTTTTCGTTCAGATAGCCAACCAATTTAAGGAAATAACGTTCGTCTTCTACGGGGAAGTTACCGCCGAAGGTACCAGCATCAAACCCGTAGACCGATTGCGAAATATTCTGGATGTCGGTGACATCTTGCAGGGTAATTTCCGGCAATTCATTATCCAGCCCAGAGCCGGTCGGACCCGTAGTCGAGCTTGCCCCCTGCTCTTCGACTTTCTCGTAAGCGAAAGAGAAAAACAGCTTGTCGCGAACGATTGGACCCGACAAAAAGCCTGAATAGGATTTGCGCTCCTGATTGGTGAAGTTGATCGGGCTGCCCTCAAGGCTGTCACCGCTGAAATCAGGATCAATATATTCATACGAAACGCGGCCATGGAAATCATTACCGCCAGATCGGGTAACCACGTTGATGTTACAGCCGGTAAAGCCGCCATATTCCACATCAATCGGCGCCAATTCCACATTAACCGCTTGAACAATGTCAAACGGGAATGGCAGGCGTTGGGTCGGATAGCCATTACCATTAAGACCAAAATCATCATTCTGGCGCACACCGTCCACGGTCAATGAGTTATACCGGTTATTGTTACCGGCACACTGGATGCCATTACTATTGGTGGAGTCGATATAGACACGCGGGTCAGCAGAAATAACGTCTTTAATATCACGATCCACAGAAGGTAGAGCCTCAAAATCAGCCGCAGAGAAAGTCGCCGCCGGTCCCGGTGCTACCGTACCTGCAACCGTGCGGGTACCAACGATGATGATCTCGTCGCCAGCGTCACCGGCTGCCGCCAAATCGAAGGTTAGGTTCTGGGTGTCACCAAGATTGAGAGAGAGATTCTCAATCCGCTCGCCCTGATAACCGTCTGCCGTGGCAGAAACCGTGTAAGGCCCGCCAACAGGCAGGTTGCGTGCAGCAAATGAACCGTTAGCGTCCGTGGTAACCGTACGGCTTTGGCCGGTTCTTGTGTCGGTAATGATGACCGTTGCGTTAGCAAGCGGTGCACCAGCTTCCGTGGTTACCGTACCACGAACGTCGGAAGTAATTTCCTGAGCGAGGGCAGCGCCACCAAGGGCCACTGTCACCGCCAGAGCAGCCGCACCGGCTGCAAGCGTTTTGGAAAATTTCATGTTTACATACCCCAATTGGATTTAGGTTTGGTTTTTGTCCCGGCAAAATGCCTACTCACAGTTCGCCTATGCAGGCGTGTAGGGGAAAATTACGACATTTGCATCACAAAAAGTGTGACTTTGCCGCCGCACCGGGAAAAAATGCTGTAAGGCGCTGGATTCCAATAATATTTCTTGCAGTCGGTAGGGGTTGAGTTTTCCACAATCGAGGCAAAAAGCAAGTGAACCGCAAGCAGTGCGCTCAGGGCTACCGGACCCTAAAAAATGTTCTACATGCGTTCGGGTATATCGATCCCCAACAGGGTCAATATTTCCTCAAGCTGGGCCCCGGTACGCTGGGCCAACCCGATTCGCGATTGCCGCAATGCGGGGTCCGTTTCATCGGCAATGCGG
>JALWRV010000013.1 GCA_027080545.1 Parvularculaceae bacterium | reverse complement strand
CTGACGCGCCGGGCAGCTCTATGAGTATAGTCATGCGCGGCTATAAGTAAAAGGGTAGGGTGGTCCCGCCGGCTTTTAAAAACGCAATAATCGCTTGGGGCGTTTAGGCTCTTCCGGGTGGGTGGTTTTTAACGGCTTGGATGGTTCATTTTGAGACGCCGCCTCTTGAGATACAGCCTCTTGAGACGCTGCCTCTGGGTCAAGCGTTGGGGGGGCGGGGTGTAAGTCTGCCATAGTGCGTGCGGGCTGCTGGTTGCGCTCGGTGATAATCCGGTCAAGGGTTTGCAATAAATGTTCACGCTCTTCGCGCACCTCGATGGGTTCATTTTCCGATTGGGCAACCGCAATTGCTGCCCAGCGTCGCGCTTCCAACAGGTTGGGGGGGCGCCCGACCCCTTCGGCCAAGGCGATGGCGTATAAATATTGGCCTTCAATATCCCCCGCCAGGGCGGCGCGTTCAAACCAGTCAGCCGCTTCAACCGCCGAGCGCTCAACCCCGCGTCCGTTAAAAGCCAATAGCCCCATGGCGGTCATGGCGCGCAAATCCCCATTCTCCGCCGCCCGATGCATCCAATAGCGCGCTTGGGCCGGGTCTTCCAATCCGCCGAGACCGCCCTCATAGATCAGCGCCAGATTATATTGGCTTTTGGGATGATTGCCCTCAGCGGCAATGGTGAAATAGTAAGAAGCCTGTTTGTAAGAATGGGGTACCCCGTCGCCGGAGAGATAGAGCAACCCCAGTTGAAAATCCGCCTCGAGAATATTTTGGGCGGCGGCTTTTTCCAATAGCTCAACCGCGCGCGCCGGTTCATGGGGCACCCCGTCGCCTTTGGCATACATGGTGCCAAGGCGCCATTGCGCCAGCGGATGGCCACGTTGGGCCGCAAGATTGAACCAGTTGGCGGCGCGGCCTAAATCTTTTGCCACATCAAGCCCTTCATAGGCGAGAACCCCGAGGGCATATTGGGCATTGGGCTGTCCGGAAAAACCGGCACTGTAATAATGGCGAATGGCCTCATCAATCTGTTTCGGCCCGCCCAACCCATTGGCTTCAAAATAACCCAGCAAATATAACGCATCCGGATCATTGCTCGCGGCCAAAATCTCGGCCCGTTGACGCGCGGTTTCATAGTCGCGGGTTTTCCACGCATCAATGGCGCTTTGTAATTGACCGCTATTGGTGACATTGGTGTCGAGCAAAATTTGCCCATGAGCGACCTGCACCGATGCCAACAGGCCAAACCATAAAAGGCTTACGAATAATAACACCGCCCCCCGCCGCCCTTGAAAAGGATGCGCCAGTGCAATTATTTTTGCGTTTTTGGGTTTCATCATCATTGTTTAATAGGCTAGCGCATCAAGCGCCTCTGTCCTATCCCCCTCGGCCCGTGCCAATAATTATTACCGGCGAACCGCCACAAAGACCACGCAATATTGAGGCCAGATAGGTTAAGCAAGCAGGGGGATAAAGGCTTTTATCGCCCCTTCAGGGCCTTGGGGGTGGGCCCACAGCCCCGAAGACAGGGCAATAAAATCGGCCCCTGCCGCGATCAACGGCTTGGCATTGGTCGGGTTGATGCCGCCAATGGCGACACAGGGCAAAATTGTTGCCTCAACCCACCATTCGATCAAATCCGGCGTCGGGTGCGTTTCTGCCTGTTTGGTCTGGCTTGGAAAGAACGCTCCGAAAGCCACATAATCCGCCCCCTGTTCCCCGGCGACCATGGCGAGATGTTTACTGTCATGGCAGGTTACCCCGATAGAGGCCGCATCCCCCAATAGGGCGCGGGCCTCGGCCACGCCCCCGTCCTGCTGGCCCAGATGAACACCATCAGCCCCGCTCCGCTTGGCCAGATCCGCCCGATCATTGATAAGAAGAATAGTGTCGCGTTGATGGGCAATGGGTAATAGTTTTTCGGCAACTCGCAGCACATCTTCGTCCGGTGCGGCTTGGCCATGGGCGTCTTTCAAGCGTAATTGCACACAGGCAATTTCTGCGGGCGTGCCCTGGGCCGCATCAAGCACCCGCGCCAATTGGGTCGCGAATTGTGTTAAATCCGGGATCACCGGCGGGGTCAGGACGTAAAGACGCGTGGCGCTCACTTTTTATTTTTTTCTTCCAGTTTTGACCATTTACCCTTTTGCGCCAACCCGTTCATGCGAGCGCGATGGGCAAAGGCGGCTTGTGCTTTTTTAACATTGGCCTTTTTGCCTTTCCACGCCTTCAGCGGGGCTGCCTGCAAAGCGCGACCATAAGAAAAAGAAAGTTTCCACGGCAGGGTTTTGCCATAAGCCGCATTCATGGCGTTCAAATGGGCGGTGGCTTGTAAATCGGTTTGC
>JALWRV010000012.1 GCA_027080545.1 Parvularculaceae bacterium | reverse complement strand
ACCATCCTTTTTGAAAAAATTCGGTTTTCGCGGCCGCACCAAAAAAAATATAGAGGTAATCGACAGCGATTTTCAAAACCCGCGCCAATTGCCGGGCCTGACAGGCTTTTACGCACGATTGATCGAACGATTGATCCAGCGCCCCCTACTGGTCAGCCTGTCCGTTTTCGGATTGGTCGTCATATGTTTCATGGCCTTCCGCGCCGCCAGCCCAGACTTTGAGTTTTTCATCCGCAATGATGATGAACGGGTGCTGGTGCTGATACAAGGCCGTGGCAATATGAGCGCCGAAGAACGGATTGATTTGGCCATGGAGGTTCAATCCCTCATCGAAGATCATCCGGCCATCGAATATATCTACGCCCAAACCGGGTCGGTGGTCTCACGCGGGCGCGATCAACCGCCCGAAACCGTGGCCCAGCTAACCATTGACCTGCTACCCTATGCAGAGCGCGAACATTCCTCCATCGTGCTGGAAGATTTGCGCACCCTCACCGCCGGCCTGCCCGGGGTGGTGATCGAAGTGCGCCAACCCCCCACGGGACCGGAACGCGGCAAAGATGTACAGGTGGAATTTTCCGCAACCAATTTTGCCGACGCCCAAGCGGCCGCTTTGCTGCTGCGACAATTCATGGAGCAGGCCCACACTCAAGTAAATGGTCGTGCATTACACACATTTATGGATATTGAAGATAACCGCCCCCTTCCCGGGCTAGAATGGGAAATGGTGGTTGATCGGGAAAAGGCCGGTCTATACGGGCTAAGCGTTGCCGATGTTGGTGCCGCCATGCAATTGGTAACCAATGGCTTGCTGGTCGATCATTATCGGCCGGACGATAGTAATGACGAAGTCGATATTCGCATTCGCTTCCCGGAAAAAGAGCGCACCCTTGATGCCTTAAAATCCCTGCGCATTGAAACCCCGCTGGGGGCCGTACCGATTTCCAATTTCGTGACCAGACGGGCGCGCCCACAAGTAGACCGCATTTCAAGACGCGATGGCCGCCGGGTGGCCGATGTGAAAGCCAACGCCAACGCAGAAGACCCACAAAACATAGTCGGTCAAGATGTGGCCATTCAGGCGGTACAGGATTGGCTGGCGTCAGGGGTCATTGAGCGCAACATTGGCGACGATGTAAGCTGGCGCCTGCAAGGTAATTCGGAAGACCGGGATGATGCGGCAATATTTTTCCAAATGGCCATGGCCGCTTCCTTGTTTATGATCGGGGTCATTCTATTGTTGCAGTTCAACTCCTATTATCACGCGGTCCTCACCCTAACCGCCGTGGTGTTTTCCGTGTTTGGTGTGCTTTTCGGCATCGCCATTACCGGGCAATATTTCTCTATCATTATGACCGGCGTGGGAATCGTGGCGCTGGCGGGCATTGTGGTCAATAATAATATCGTGCTGATCGATACCTACCACCACCTTTTGCGCCGGGGCATTGACGAGATAGAAGCGGCCATTCGCACCGCCGCCCAACGCGTGCGGCCGGTCCTGCTCACCACCGGCACCACCATTCTCGGGCTGTTGCCTCTGGTTTTCGAGATCAATGTCAATTTCGCCAACGGCACGGTGGGCATTGGCTCGGCCACATCCGACTGGTGGGTTCTACTATCCTCAGCGGTGGTCTATGGCTTGGCCTTTTCAACCATTTTGACCCTGATATTAACCCCCGTCATGCTCGCCGCTCCGAGCATTTTAATGCGACGCTGGCGTCGTTGGCGCGGCCTGCCAGAAGTCTCCCCAGATCGTATATGGCCGGATCTGGGAGAAGAAAATGGCATTGATCAAGGCGCCCCCGATGGGGACAAGGATTTACGCACCGCTGCTGAATAGGATCACCCAACAAAGCCACACGGACGCTTATTGGTCCGATGACCCCTCATCTGAGGTCTCTTCACCCTCTTCTTCCGGTATATCAAAAATCTGCCCCGGATAGATCAAATCAGGATCGCGTATCTGGTCCGCATTGGCGCGATAGATGATGGTATATTGCGCCCCGCGCCCATAGATGCGCCGTGAGATGGTCCACAAATTATTCCCCGGCTGCACCACCACCGCCCCGTCACGAAACAGCACATCATCATGGGCTTCGCGTTTGAAGGGCACTTCCAGCGCATAGGCGGGCTTGCCAAACTGGTCGAGCTGCACCACCAACAAAGTGTAAAGCCCAGGAGCGACATTGGCGACGATGGACCAGCGCCCCTCTTCGTCAACATTATCCTGCGCCACAAATTGCCCATCGGCAAAAATCTGCACCATAGCCCCGGGCGTGCCACGACCAGCAAAAATCACACTGCCGGAATTATCATAATCAATGGTCTCCAGCGCCAACGGCCCCAGCGAAATGTCCCGATCATCAGGGCTTTGTAAAACCATGCTGGCCCCTCCCGGGGTTGTGCGCAGCACCAACGGTTTCTCCCGATCATTTTCCGGCACATAGACGACCACGGTTTCATCCGACTGAACCGTAAAACCATCTTGCGTGGTCATGGTGATGGTCAGTTCCACCGGGCCCGATTTCAAGGGGGTTTCGGTGTTGATGGCCCAGGCCCCATCGGGCCCCGCCTCCTCGCGGGCCAACTCCTCCCCATTGGCGAAAAGCGTCACCGTAGAGCCCGGCTCGGCCTGCCCGGCAATCACCGCAAACCCTGAGCGATCCACCCGCACAAGATCAAAGCTCGGCAGCGATACCCCTTCATCCACCGGCGTTTGCGCCCCCGGATCGACGGTTTCGCTTGTCTGTGTGCCCGATTGCAGCCCTTGATCCTGCGTCCAAGGCAACCAGCCAGACTTGGCCGCCACGAAATAACCCACAACCAAAAGGAGAATTAACAATAAAAAGAGATATACAGTACGCATGATTTGCCTATAGTCATTGATCCGGTCACTTTTCTGGTATTCTCAGAAGCACCCCGACGCTATCGAGCAAGACCAAAACGAGTATCTGGGACCAAGCCTAGCATAATGGGCCCCAGATTCAACAAGCCCGGAGGTGACCGGTTTTGACCCGACCCGGCGTCAAACGCGCCAGATCGGGAACAAATGATCGCGCCGCCCAAGGCAAAAGCCTTAGGCAAATGTTGGCGGCAAAATATTGATGAAATGGAATGTAATTGACGATGACGAAAAAACAAAAATCCTTATGCGTATATTGCGGCTCTCGCATGGGCGACAATGAAGCCTATGGCGAAGCCGCCAAAATTCTGGGCCGCGAGCTGGCCAAAGCGGGCATCCGCCTCGTTTATGGGGGGGGCAAAATGGGGTTGATGGGCACCGTTGCCGGGGCCGCGCGTGATAATCAGGGTGCCGTCTTCGGTATAATCCCGGAATTTCTGGTTTCAATGGAAGGGGTCCTCGAAGGGGTTGACCACACTATTGTACAAACCATGCATGAACGTAAAATTCGCATGTTTGAAGAAGCCGACGCCTTTTGCACCTTGCCCGGCGGCATTGGCACCTTGGAAGAAATTATCGAGCTGATGTCATGGACACGGTTGCAACTTCACCGCAAACCGCTGATCCTGCTCAACATCAATGAGTTTTGGTCGCCTCTGGTCACGCTGGTCAATCACGTGTCTGATAGCGGCTTTGCAGATCCGGCCCTCAAACATGATCTCATCGTCGTCGACCAGCCAGAAGCGGTAATCCCGGCCATGATGAAAAACATGGCCGAAAATAAAATGTAAAATAATCAACTATCGGGCGATCAGGCCGTCTCACCCCGCCATCGGGCGATAGCTTTTTCAGACCCGATAAGCGCCAATAGCGGGCCCATTTCCGGCCCGTGCGCCAAACCGGTTAGCCCCAAACGCAAGGGCCGAAACAGGCCTTTGCCTTTGGCACCGGTTTTTTCTTTCACAAGCCCCATCAGTCCCGGCCAGTCCTCTGCCGTGGCCGCCCCGCTGGCCAACGCTTCGGCGGCGGCTTCACATACGCTTGCCTCTTCAATAATAGGCGTGATCGGCCCGTTCACAATCCGCACCCACGGGGCAATATCATCAAGCCTGTTGATATTGCCATGGACCGCCACCCACAGGGCTTCATTGCCCCCCATGGCCTCAACCCGCTCGGCCACCCTCTGCCATGGCAATTCATGGAGGATTTTAGCATTGAGGCTTTCCAACTCACCTTCGTCAAACCGGGCCGGGGCACGACCAAGGCGCGAAAAGTCAAACCCGTCAACCAGCTCTGTAATATCGGTTTTCGCCTCCACCGGATCTGAAGTGCCAAGGCGCGCCAACAGGCAGGTGATGGCTTGGGGCTCCAACCCCTGCTCACGCATAGCCATAATCGACAAGGACCCAAGACGTTTGGAGAGACCTTGGCCATCCTTGCCCACCAGCAAGGAATGATGTGCAAATATCGGCACCGCCCCCTTGCCTGCCATGCGGATTAAGGCTTCGAAAATTTCTATTTGAGTGGCGGTGTTGGTCACATGATCTTCCCCGCGCACCACATGGGTAATAGCGCTATCAATATCATCAACACAGGAGGGCAGCGTATATAGATAGCCTCCATCTTCGCGGATCAAGACCGGGTCAGACACCGCAGAAGTGTCAACCACCACCTCACCGCGAATAAGATCATCCCAGCGCACCGGCTGTTGCGACAATTTAAACCGCCAATGGGGTTTGCGCCCCTCTGCTTCCAATTTTGCGCGGTCCTCATCAGAAAGCTTAAGCGCGGCGCGGTCATAAACTGGCGGCAACCCCCGGGCCCGTTGCAATTTTCTTTTGCGATCAAGTTCTTCAGCGCTTTCATAACACGCATAAAGCAACCCTTCGCCAATCAGCCAATCACGAGCCGCATCATAGGCCGCAAACCGTTCGGACTGGCGGAAAAATTCGTCATGGGTAATCCCCAACCATGCGAGGTCTTGACGAATACCCTCTTCATATTCCTTGGTGGAACGCTCTTGATCCGTATCATCAGAGCGCAACAAAAAAGTCCCCCCCTGTTTTTTCGCAAACAGCCAATTAAACAAAGCGGCGCGAATATTACCCACATGCAGGCGACCGGTGGGAGATGGCGCGAATCGGACTTTTACAGACATCCTCAAAAAACCTTTGGCTTGGCTGGCGAGCCCAGGGCCCGTGAATGAAATGAAGGCATGGGGATACGCGCTTCCAGAAGGCGGGTCAATCACACATAGATAAAGGCCGCAACAGGGCCCCAAGCCCCTAAAAGAGCGAGGCCGTCTGGCGGGTTGCCATTGCCCCTACCCGCCAATAGGCCTTATGAGGGTCTGACAACAGATGGGATCTCTTTTTATGACAAACCTACCCCCCTGCCCCCAGTGCCAATCCCCTTATGTCTATGAAGATGGCAGTCGCTATGTCTGCCCGGAATGTGCCCATGAATGGTCAGCCCCCCATGAATTGTCACCCCAAGAGGACACTGATCAATCGGCTCTGGTGGTTCGCGATGCCAATGGCAATTTACTGGCCGATGGGGATCAGGTGATCTTGATTAAAGACCTCAAGGTCAAGGGTACCTCCAGCACCATCAAAGTCGGCACCAAGGTAAAAAATATCCGCTTGGTAGAAGGCGACCATGACATTGACTGCAAGATTGACGGTATTGGCGCCATGAAGCTGAAATCGCAATTTGTCAAAAAGGCTTAAGCGCTGATCTCTGCCCTATTCGGCAGCGGTTTTTTGCCCGTCATCAATATCCGTAACAGATCGGGCTTCAAGTTCTGCTTGGCCCTTGGCCGCCAGCGCTTCACATTCGAGGAAAATTTTAGCATGGCATACCGCACACACTTTGTGGTCAAGGCGTTGGGTAATTTCAGCAATGGCCTCATTCTTTTTAAAGAATAAATTTTCTTCACCAAATTCAGCCGCAAAACCGGAACGTTTGAGATAGTCACACACATTATGTTTCACGCCACAAAAATATAAACCGCCCCCCATCTGGCGCAACCGTTTAGCCACAGAGACAATCATCTCCGCCCCGGACATATCAATAAAGTTGATGCCGGAGCCGAGAATAAGAATATGCTTGTAGCCTTCCTTGTCGATGAGATGGCGTAATTGTTGTTGAATATAGGTCAGCGATCCAAAATAGATCGACATATCCACACGGATAATTTTTAACTGCGGACATTCGGTAAGATTATTGTCGCTAACATCCCCAAGGCGATGTTTGGGGTCCGCATGAACCGGCGCCATGGGCGTAATTTCCGGGGTCGAGGTGCGCATCAAGAACAGCGACAAAGACAAAAGCACCCCCGCATAGATGGCAAATTCCAATTCCAGAAAAAGCGTTGCCAAAAAGGTCACCACCAACACAGCGGTTTCGCGCTTGGAAATGCGAAAGACTTTGAGAATATGATGCGGGTTGATGAGATTATAAGCCACCAGCAAAATCACCGCCCCCATGGCCGGCACCGGCAAATAAGAAGCCAGAGGCCCCGCCACCAGCACAATCACCATCAAAAATATGGCCGCAAAAATAGCCGAAATGGGGGTCTTCGCCCCGGCATCATAATTAACCCCGGAACGGGTAAATGAGCCGGACCCGGCATAGGAAGAAAAGAAACTGCCAACCACATTGGACAGCCCTTGGCCAATAAATTCCTGATTGCCGTCAATCATCTGGTTCGACTTGGCCGCAATCGCCCGGGAAATAGACACCGCCTCAATCAACCCCAACAAGGCAATCGCCAACGCTTCCGGGGCAATATCGGCCATAATATCGAACGGCAACATCGGGTTCGACAGGGGCGGCAGATTGGGGGGGATAGACGGCACCATGGTAACCCCGTGGGTAACACCATCAATGCCAAGACACACCAAAGAACCAACCACCATCGCAATCAACAAATTGGGCGCGCGGGGACTAATCATTTTAACCGCAATCGCGGTGGCAAGGGTCACCACCGCAATCCCGACCGCATAGAGATTGGCTTCCGGGAGATGGTGATAGATTTGGATAATTTTATCCACCAGCCCGTCCGGATGATCAATCTTGACCCCCAACACATGCTGAAACTGGCTGGCGGCAATAAGAATAGCGGCCCCCGTGGTAAAACCCACCACCACATTGTGGGACACAAAATTGATAATCGCCCCGAGGCGAAATACCCCGAACATCAGTTGATAGAAACCGGCAATGAAAGTGAGAGCCAACGCAAACCGGATAAATTCTTCACTGCCCGGTGTCGCGTGGCGGCTCACGGTTGAAAAAATCACAATGGAAATCGCCGTGGTCGGGCCGGAAATAAGATGGCGCGACGAACCAAACAGGGCGGCAATAATCGGCGTGATCATCGCCGTATAGAGACCATATTCCGGCGGCAGCCCCGCAATCGCCGCAAAGGCAATAGATTGTGGCAAAACAATCACCGCACCGGTCAACCCGGCGACAAAATCCGCCTGCAAACTCGAACGGTTGACGTCGGGCATCCAGTTTAAAAACGGCAATAGTCTGTGCAAAAGGGTCATCGACCACCTCGGCTCATCCGCGATATTGGCCTGTCCGGCACTTGAGGTCCCATCAAAAGATGGCTCAGGACAAACGCTTCTCGTTTAAGAAGCATATCGCGCACTTCATTAATTTGGCGTATGCGTCGTACAGGAAAGAGAGCAGGCCCGGTGCCGTCCTAGCATGAAACAGGGGGGCGCTCTGATCAGATTCGAGATGGCGCAACCTTGCCCGAATAAGCAAACCCGCCCCCGGAATCAAGATTAGCAGCCCCTAATTTAGCAAAAAACTTAAATGAGATTGGATCTCAGGGCCGATTCCCCGGTTCAGCGTTGCCCGAAAGCCCCAATTCCTCCCACATTTCATCCACCCGCTTCACCACCACCTCATCCATGGCCAACCGCTTACCCCATTCGCGCTTGGTCTCCGGCGGCCATTTATCGGTGGCATCAAGACCGATCTTGGACCCCAGACCGGATTCCGGTGAGGCAAAATCGAGATAATCGATCGGCGTATTCTCAATCACCGTAATATCCCGCGCCGGATCCATCTTGGTGCTGACCGCCCACATCACATCTTTCCAATCGCGCGCGTCAATATCATCATCCACCACGATCACCCATTTGGTATACATGAATTGGCGTAAAAACGACCACGCCCCCATCATCACCCGCTTGGCATGACCAGGATAAGCCTTTTTCATAGAGATGACCGCAATGCGATAGGAGCACCCCTCCGGCGGTAACCAAAAATCAGTGATCTCGGGAAATTGCTGTTGCAAAAGCGGGATGAATATCTCGTTCAACGCCTCGCCCAAAATACTCGGCTCATCGGGCGGTCGCCCAGTGAAGGTAGAAAGATAGATCGGCTCGCGGCGCATGGTGATGGCACTCAAGGTAAAAACCGGAAATTTTTCCACCGAATTATAATAGCCTGTATGATCCCCATAAGGCCCTTCATCCGCATATTCTTCAAGGCTCACATGGCCTTCCAAAACGATCTCCGCCTCGGCGGGCACTTTAAGCGACACGGTTTTACAATCGACCAGATCAACCTTGCGCCCCCGCAGCAAACCCGCAAACTGATATTCCGACAGGGTCTCAGGCACCGGGGTTACCGCCGCCAAAATGGTTCCGGGATCAGCCCCTAACACCACGGCCACCGGCAAGGGCTCTGTTTTTTCTTCACGCCAACGGCGATGATGTTGCGCCCCCCCACGATGGGCCAACCAGCGCATGATGGTTTTGTTTTTGGCCAGACGCTGCATCCGGTAAATACCCAGATTGAAACTATCTTCACGCCCCTTCCCCGGCCCTTTAGTCACCACCAAAGGCCATGTGATAAGAGGGGCCGGCTCTCCCGGCCAACAGGTTTGAATGGGTAATCGATCAAGATCGATATCATCGCCCTGCAAAACCACTTCTTGACAGGGGGCACTGCCAAACGATTTTTGCCCCGGCTTCATGGCCATCACCTGACGCGCCAAGGGCAACATATCCATCGCTTCGCTGAGGCCCGCTGGCGGTTCGGGCTGGCGCAAAAAGGCCAACATCTCCCCTACATGGCGCAAATCTTTGGCGGTTTCGCGATGGACCCCTCCCATGCTCACCCCCATGGCCACCCGCTTAATGGTACCGAACAGATTGACCAACATGGGCATGGGAGAAATCTCGCCATTTGCCATCACCGGCTTTTCAAACAAAATAGCCGGCCCTCCCGTGGCCAACAGGCGGGTCTGTATTTCGGTCATCTCCAGCACCGTTGAAACCGGACGCGCGATGCGCACCAACTCGCCTTCGGCCTCCAGCCGGGCCATGAAGTCGCGCAGAGATTTATAAGGGCTAGCCTTTTCGGGCCGAATATCATCCGCCATGGTCTCATCACTTCCTTGGGTTTTATCTCTTCTACGCTATTTGCCGAAGAAAAACAGCCAATTGACGTTAAATTCCAAAACCCACCCCCAATCATCC
>JALWRV010000011.1 GCA_027080545.1 Parvularculaceae bacterium | reverse complement strand
TCGTAATAGTTTCCGTACCGTCTGGTTCTTAGAGCCGTTGAATATCGGCTATTCCAAAAAATTTTTAGACTGTTCGTTCGTCGCCCTTTCCCTCAAACAAATCCCTTATTTTTTCTATTTCTCTTTGCATATGTTGTCGAAAAAGCAGGACGCGTTTTGTGCTTCGCAAGTCTCGGTGATAGAGCAACCACAAACCAAGCTCATGTTGTTTTTCTGGCTCACGAAACCTCACGAGATCCGGTTCGCGATCACCCATGAAGCACGGAAGAAAGCCCACCCCCAACCCTTCCTTTAACGCCGCCATGGTAAGGGCCGTATCATCCACATTAAAGGAATGATCTTGTTGTGGTCTGGCCTGTTTGGTCCAGCTCCGATGGAATTTACAGCAATCAACTCCCAGCCACTTTTCCGGAACACGGCCAGCAGCAAGGGCCGCACAATAATCAATCGAGCCATAAACCGCCGACGCAATGGTCACCAAGCGGGTGCCAATCAATGTCTCCGCAGGGGCATTGGTCTGTCGTAAGGCAATGTCTGCATCCCGTTCCGCCAAACGCACTGAATCATTGGTGACATCTATGTGTAAATCGATCATCGGATAGGCGCTGCTAAACCGCGCGAAAATCGGCATCAAGACCGAAGAGGCCATGTTTGCAATGGCACTGATACGAAGCTCTCCTGAAGGCGCCGCCTCTTGCTCTGCGCTCGCCGCTTCAAATGATAATAATTCGCGCTCCATTTTCAGGGCTGAATTTTTCAGCGCTTCCCCAGCCTCGGTTAGCGCATAGCCGGTTGGGGTGCGTTCTACCAACAATGTTGCCAGATCTTTTTCCAACGCATGAATACGCCGTGAAACCGTAGAATGTTGGACGCCCAATCGCTTAGCCGCCGCACTGAATGAGCCTTCGCGTGCAAAGGCGAGGAACATACGCGCATCATCCCATTGCATTGGCCCCGCCCTCCCTGTGCATTTTTGCAAAACTGCTTTCGATTTTTTCCGAATGGCCACTATTTTGCGCAAATGCCATCCAGTTAGCAATGGAAATGACGGGGCAAAACTGAGATCAAAATAATTGACCCAAAGGGCTGTTGGCGCCGTTACAAACTAAAAAACAAGGGAGTTTTGAAAATGACCGTCTCACTCTATGATCGTTTGGGGGGCTATGACGCTATCGCGACTTTTGCCAAAAACCTCATTGAGCAGGCACAAGTCGATCAACGTCTTGGTCGTTTTTGGGCGCATCGCAGCGAAGACCGGAATGATCGAGATTTGCAGCTCTTAATCGACTATCTTGTCCGCGAAACAGGCGGCCAGATGTATTATACGGGACGCGATATGGCGTTGGCCCATGCGGGTATGGGAATTGATGAAGCAGATTGGACACGGTTTCTCGAACTTGTCGCCCAAGTGGCGGGGGAGCTTGGGGTGAGCGCCCCGGAAGATGGTGAAGTGATGGCGTTTCTTGATCGTTTGAAAAAGGATATTGTCACAGTCGGTTAACAAGCACCAGATTGGTGAAAACAAAAGGATAGGCATAGGAATGACTAAGACAACAAATGCCCTTACTGGCGGCTGCACATGCGGCCAAACGCGCTATGCCCTCTCATCGCCCCCGATGATTGTCCATTGCTGTCATTGTCGCTGGTGCCAACGGCAAACAGGCACTGCTTTTGCCCTAAACGCACTTGTTGAATCTGATCACGTGCAAATAGTTGAGGGAACTGTAGAGATAATGACGATCGACTCGCCAAGCGGGAATGGGCAAATTATGGCGCGGTGTCCCCATTGCCGCGTGACTTTATGGAGTCATTATCACATGTCTGGGCTGCGCGAGCGTATAAGCTTCATCCGTGTCGGTACATTGGATAATCCCGACCTGTTACCCCCTGATGTTCATATTTATACACAGAGCAAACAGCCCTGGGTGGGGCTGCCCAAAGACGCCAAAAGGGCCGACACATTTTACAAATATGAAGAAATATGGTCGCCGGATGCCCTTAAAAGGCGCGATGCCCTACTCAAGGAAGCTGGAATTCCCAAATCCTGATCCTCAAAAGAGCATAGTCTATTTTTTGGGCTTATAGTCTCTTGAGGATGAATGGGTATGGACCACCTTCCAAACGCCATCAATTTTGCGAAATAGAAATGTTGCCCGACCCGCCTTGTCAATGACGCGGCCACTTTTGATAATTTTGCCTTTGATCCGCGTGTCGGCAATCGCCCAAGCAAAATCATTCTCAAGGTGAACCTCAATATCGTTATAATCTAATTGCAAGTTTTCGATTGCATCTTTTTCCGGCTCTACATGATGGGTAACCAGATCATCCAGCCCCTCATTTTGCCCACCGGATTCAATATAACGG
>JALWRV010000010.1 GCA_027080545.1 Parvularculaceae bacterium | reverse complement strand
GGGCTTACCGTGGGCGGCTCTGCGGGTTAGGGGAAACAGGTTGGGCGAAAGCCACGACTATCCTAATAGACCCTACGCACTTATTACGGCGTCCTCAATCCAACCAAGCACCTTATCAATATGTGGTATCCCTTTGGTTTCGGCGTTTCTCAATAGCCAGATGTCGGTTCGCAATTCAACTTGGCCTTCAGGCCCGACCTGAACCAAGCCATGCGCCTCGGCGACAAATTTGGGCAATGCAGCAATGCCAAGCCCTGCTAAAACCGCATCAACTTGCAATCGCAAGTTTCCCAATCTTAAATGCAGGGGCTGCGCTTGCCTGCAAACGGCGGGCCGCCTCTAATACGCTTGCGGTTTCACCAACAGCAATAAAATATCGAAGTTCATTCCAGTTCATGCGCGCTCTTAGCACAGCATTTGTGAATTGGCATCCACCAAATATGAAAAACTGATCGCCATAAATCTGGGTATTATGAACATGTCACTTCGGGCATGTTCACACTGCATATAAAAATTCGGAGGGCGCAGAATGTTACGGGTGGCTGAGCTAGACTGGGGTTTATGGCTCACAACAATGGCACCGCTGATTTTCAGCGCCGGTCCGGGAAACATCATGGTCGCCGCTTCGGGGGCGCGCAGCGGATTGCGTGGGTCTTTACCGTTCATCATCGGGCTGGACACCACGTATCTTCTGCTGGCACTCGCCTTTGGGCTAGGATTGGGGCGGGTTTTGACAGAATATCCTTCTGTTGCCCTAACCCTTCATGCCCTCGGTGTGAGCTATATTTTTTTCCTCGCCTTTCGCTTCCTCGTTCAGCGCCCGACAAAGATAGCAGCACCTTCTGACGGCTTTAGCGTGCTGAATGGTGTTGTTGTGCAACTTACCAACACCAAAGGGATGATCATGTTAATGGTCATGTTTGGAGAATTCGCGGGGCCTAAAATTGGAGGCATAACACCTGTCGTCGTAATGAGCAGTGTTCTTGTTTGCCTCAATTTTCTTGCCCATCTAATATGGGGCGCCTTTGGCGAAGCCATGAACGCTGCATTCATCAAGCACGCATTTCTATTTCGCATCCAAAATTACATCTTCGCAATAATGCTATGTGCAGTGGGCGTATGGCTCGCCATTCGCTGAGAAACGGCGGCCAAATCGGTCATTTTACACTATCAATCCGATGGCCTCTTTCAGGTTTTGCCAAAAAGCACACTCATAATGCTGAACGCAACATTTATCCATATGCATGGCGGCACGTTTTAAGTATTTGCCCCCAACCAACACCGATATAACCCGCGTTTATTGCTCGTGCACTCGCCATGCTTCTAGAGTATTTTCGATACCGAATCGCAGGTTTAAGGATTTCCTCGTATGAAACAGGCCACCAAAGCCAAAGTGCTTAAGTTCTTTCGTGTTACCCATGGCTGGGCTGGCGTAATTGTTTTCCCGTGGATATTTGTGATCGGACTTACGGGGCTTTACCTCAACCACAAATCACTGGTGCTCGATTGGATCGGCCCGAATGAATATGATGAAACCCAGTTTGCAGATTGGCCAACCATTGATATTGCCCTGCCCGACGCGCTAATCATTGCCCAGCAATATTGGCCAGAGGAAGACATTAACAGCCTTAAAGAAAACACGTACCATGGCTTTGATAGCTTCGTATTTAAGAAAAATTCCGGCCGTGTGATTGTGACCAAAGCCACAGGGCATTATTTTGTAAAATCAAGCTTCACCCGCCGCACATTTTCTCCCGAGGGCGAGCAGTTGCACCGAAAAATTTACTGGAAAGCTGTGTTCAAATGGCTGCACGTGCGCGGCGCGCTCACCAAAGCCATCGGCACGTGGCTGGCGGATATCACCGCCGGTGCCATGGTCTTTTTCTCGCTCTCCGGCCTGTGGCTGTTTTTTGCGCCGCGCATCAAAAAGATCAAAAGATCTGTTGCTAAGCTCAAACCACGCAAGAATGCGCCTCCCGCCTCAGGTTAAAAAACCCGTCGCCCAATGAGCATCATTTCATGCGGCATGAGGCCTGGATAGGCAATATTGTAGCGCGGGCTGCCGAACTCCAATTCGGGAAAGAGCGCAAATAGCTCATCACGTTGCGCGCTATCAATATCGCCAACCGTAGCCTGATCTGGGTAAAAGCTCTCAGACAAGGTGCCGTGGGCTTCCAAAATCTCGTGCTGGTCAAACATGATATGATAATAGGTAACTGTTTTCTGGCTAGTATCGCGCAAAATGGTGGAATCATTCACCAAATCTTTTGCCGCCACGAGCGCTTTGGGCATCCCAAATAGCACCTCAATCTCCGGCCCTTGCAGCAGCATCCTGTGTGCTGGAGAAACAAGAGTGTCTCTATCCGCCCCCAAAGCCCCAG
>JALWRV010000009.1 GCA_027080545.1 Parvularculaceae bacterium | reverse complement strand
CTATAGGGGGTTTTGCGATCACCTTCAAAAAGCGGTTGAACCTTGCAGGCCGGATCATGGCCCTCATCAAAAAACTGTTTCGAATTTTTGATTGCCGCTTTGCGTGATGCGCGTCTACCCATGGAGCTCTCCTTTACTGTGGCATGTCAAAACAATCCGTATACAGCGGACATGCCGCCACTGATGGAAAAATAGTGTGCGCCTTGATCTGTGGGTGGGCGCGTCTGTTTATTGAGAGGGGGAGAAGGTCGTGAAATTGAGCGCGAGAGATGTACCAAACCTTAGGGGCTAAGGGTGTTTTGCGAAAGCTTTGTGGGTCAATACGCGTCAACAAAATCTCGATCCGAATCAACTGATGGGTTGAGACTATCCTGTTCGTGCGGCGCTGGCGACTGTTTGGCGATGAAAAAAGAATTTTTTTTGAGAGGGTTAAGAAAGGGTTAATGTAAAAACTATTGGGGTCGCGATCAGCCTCTAAAAAGAGGTGGGTTTATGGGGCGGGTTTCGTTTTGCAGGAAATAATATCGAAAAAGAGAGTCCGAGAGATGAAGGGGCCGACAGGTTCTGTGGGAGGGCTGGGTTGAGGCATGAGCATATTGGTTTGGGGGATTCGGTTTGGGGTTGGTTTTGGGCGTAGGCTTTTTTTGAGAGATCCTACTTGACAAAAGCCAACAATATACATATTAGTAAACTATAATATATAAAATGAGATCCAATTCCCTATGACCCTTCAAAGTGATCATTTAAAAGCCATGGACCAGCGGGCGAGCGATGTGGCGCAGCGCCTGAAACTGGTGGCTAACCCCCAGAGATTGCGCATTGTGTGCGCTTTGATGCAGGGGGAAATGGCGGTGGGGGAAATCGAAAAAGGGCTGGGGATCAAGCAGCCCAACCTGTCGCGGGAATTATCCAAATTGCGGGAGGCCGGGTGTGTGGCGACGCGGCGCGAAGCCAAGGCGGTTTTCTATTCCCTGCGTGAGGGGCCTTTGCCGGCCCTGATCAATGCCCTGTGCCTGTTGGAAAAGGCCGATGAGACCCCCGCCTCAAACTATCAACAGGAGAACCAGAATGACTAAACCAGATGTCAAAGGCTTCTTCGATGAGGCTACCAATACAATATCCTATGTGGTTAGCGATGCGGCGACGCGCAAATGCGCCATCATTGATTCGGTTCTGGATTATGATTGCGCATCCGGTCGCACCCATACAGCCTCAGCGGACCGGTTGATCGCCTTTGTGCGGGAAAACGCCATAGAGACGGAATGGATTATCGATACCCATGTGCATGCGGATCATCTCACCGCAGCCCCCTATATCAAATCGCAACTGGGAGGGCGCACGGCGATTGGTAAAAATATTTCCCAAGTGCAAAAAGTGTTTGGGGAAATATTCAATGAGGGTCAGCAATTTCACACGGATGGCAGCCAGTTTGATCATTTGTTCAGTGATGGTGAGACATATAAAATTGGTACTTTGGAAGGGCGCGCCATTGCGACCCCGGGGCACACGCCAGCCTGTATGAGCCATCTTATCGGCGACGCGCTATTTGTGGGCGATACATTATTCATGCCGGACTTTGGCACGGCGCGGTGTGATTTTCCCGGTGGTGATGCGGCAACCCTTTATGAGTCGATCCATAAACTCTATAGCCTTCCCGATGAGACCAGACTATTTATGTGCCATGATTATAAAGCGCCGGGTCGGGACCAATATGTTTGGGAGACCACGCTGGCAGCAGAAAAAAATCATAATATCCATATTCGCCAAGGCATCAGCAAAGATGAATTTGTCAAAATGCGAACCGAGCGTGATGCCACCTTGTCTATGCCGAAGCTGATTTTGCCATCGGTGCAGGTCAATATGCGGGCCGGCGAAATGCCGCCGCCAGAAGAAAATGGAATCACCTATCTGAAAGTGCCGATCAATGCGCTATAGCGCCTGCTTAATTAGCGCCTACTTAAATTATCGAAACGGAGTTTGTTCCCAATGAATATTCGTGAAGTTGCCCCAGGGCTTTATATCGCCCCGCAGATCCTGCCGGATCATGTGCCGCTGTTGGCTCGTGAGGGGGTTAAAACCATTATCAATAATCGCCCGGATGGGGAGGCCGTAAACCAACCCTTATCGGCAGAAATTGCCGAAATGGCTGCCCAACATGATATTGACTATGTTCACATTCCCGTGCGGGGCAAGGAGATAAACCCTGAAATGGTGGCGCAGTTTGCCAAAGCATGGCGCGATTCAAAGGGAAAAACACTGGCTTTTTGCCAAAGTGGTGGGCGTTCCGGCATGTTGTTTCAATTGGCCAGCGCGGCTTGAGGCCCTGTTTGCTGAAATCTGCGATCAATGTTGATGATTTTACGTTTGAACTTTATCGCTATCTATCCCATATCGGGCCTGTTCGTGATTTTTGATCATTTCCAGCAAATAGCAAAGCCAAATTCAGGAGAATTGAATGACTTTACATATTGGCGATATTGCCCCTAATTTTTCCATTCCGACCAGCAAAGGTGATATCACTTTCCATGATTGGGCCGGCAAGTCTTGGGTGTTTTTCTTTAGCCATCCGGCGGACTTTACGCCTGTTTGCACCACCGAAATGGGACGTACGGCGCAATTGGCCGCTGAATTTTCCAAGCGCAATGTGAAACCCCTTGGTCTTTCTACCGATGGCGTCGAAGATCATTTAAAATGGATCAAGGATGTTGATGATACACAAAACACCCATCTAGAGTTTCCAATCGTTGCGGATAAAGACCTCTCAGTTGCAAAAACTTATGAGATGATTCATCCGGGCGAAAGCGAAACCGCCGCCGTGCGGTCTGTTTTTATTATTGATCCCGATAAAAAAATTCGACTTACCTTGACCTATCCCATGAATGTTGGGCGCAATTTTGATGAAATTTTACGGGTGATTGATGCGTTGCAACTGGCCGATGCCAAAGGGGTGGCTACCCCGGCTGATTGGCGACCCGGTGAGAAAGTCATCATTCCGCCAACGGTTACAAATGAGGAAGCCAGTCAAAAGTTTCCGCAAGGCTTTGAAGAAATCCGGCCCTATTTACGCTTTGTCGAAGTCTAAAAGGAGTTGAGACTATCTTGATGAAACGGGACACCTTTCGTTTCATCGCGTTTTAAACATTGCGCCCATCCATGGATCGTTTGCGGTCGTTAAGCGGGATGTTGGCGACAGGGTTTCGAAGTCCCGTTTGAGGGCTTCGGATAGGCGGCGGCTGGCATCACTCTCTCTCTCCCCCTAATGCTGGCCGTCGCCGCTTCCAATCTGCTCTTTAAGGCGCACCTGTTCACATTGGCTTGAAAATGTTGGGGCAATGCTCGTAACCGGCATTAAAATGGTTTAAATTAACGCTCAGGCACGAACAATATCGGTTTCAAAAAAGGCTCCCAAAGGGACTAAAAGAGCAATCTCCTATGGATTTTATTACCAATCATCAGACCGAGATCCGAATGGGTACATTTATTGGCCTTTTAGTGCTGATGGGGGGGCTTGAATTTATCATCCCGCGCAAACAGCGCACACAAAAGCGGCTGCGTCGCTGGGGCACCAATATTGCCATTATCGTTATTGACAGTGTGTTGCTGCGGGCAGTGGTGGGGTTAATCTCGGCGGGTCTGGCGGTGGGTGTTGCCGCGTTTGCCAGCGCCCAAGGTTGGGGATTGTTTAATCTTATCCATGCGCCGCAATGGTTGGAGTTTATTCTCGCCCTGATTATTTTTGATATGATGATCTATTGGCAGCATGTGGCCTCCCATTATATTCCCGCCTTGTGGGCCTTGCATCAGGTGCATCATGCAGATCGCGATATAGATGCGACCACTGGCATACGGTTTCATCCGGTCGAAATTATTCTTTCGATGTTATATAAAATGTTGCTGGTGTTGATCATTGGCCCTTCGGTCGCGGCCATGTTTATTTTCGAGGTTATCCTGAATGGGTGTGCGGTTTTCAATCATGCCAATATCAAATTGCCGAAAGGGCTGGATCGCATCATTCGGCTGTTTTTGGTCACGCCAGATATGCATCGTGTCCACCATTCAGTGGTGAAACACGAGACCAATGCCAATTATGGTTTCAGCATTTCCCTTTGGGATCGCTTGTTCGGTTCCTATATAGACCAACCCCAAGCGGGCCATGACGATATGATCATCGGGTTGCCGCAATTTCAAAATAATGATCCGTCTACGCTGGGCTGGGCCATGTTGGTACCGTTTCGGAAACACAAGATAGATACGCCTAATTCGGAAAAGGTTTCGGCGGATGGGCAAGTGCGGCCAGGCAATTTAAACCTTTGATTTTAACGTTTGAGAGGAAAAAACTATGCTGAATAAGATTGTTGTTCTATGTGCCACGAGCCTTTTGGCAGGATGTGGACAAGCGCCGGCCACCGATAATGTTTCCGCAGAAGCAAGCCCAGAAGCGGTGACGGTGGCGGCGCGTGATTTCACCAATGTCGATGCTTTGGGGGCCATGGAAGCCATTCAAAATATTGACAATCTGGTGGTGCTGGATGTGCGCACCCCGGAAGAGTTTGCCGATGGTCATATTGACGGGGCGATCAATATCAATTTCTACGATGATGATTTCCGTGAACAGCTTGAAGCGCTCGATAAATCCGTACCCTATCTTCTGCATTGCCGTTCGGGTAATCGCAGCAATAAAGCTTTGAAAATCATGCGGGCGCTCGGGTTCCAAAAAGTTATCCATTTGGATGGGGGGATTTTGGCCTGGAACGAGGCTGGACTGCCGCTTACGCAATAGAGGATTTATGACGTCTGGCTTGGTTATATCGCCTTATGGTTTTTCAAACATCGGCCTTGTTGCGGCAAGGCTGATGTTGGGCGTGGCGATTGTCGGCCTGTTTCTGATGTCGGGCGCAGTTGCCTTGCCGCCTGAGGGCCAGGCCCAGGCCGGGTTGGATAAGATTCAACAGAAATTATTGCGCCAATATCCTGATCTCGCCCATTTCAGCGCAGAGATTTTGCGCGACCAGATGGCAGCAGCGGATGGGGTCGACACGCTTTTATTCGATGTTCGCAAGGAGAAAGAATATAGGGTTAGCCATTTGAAAGGGGCTATTCGTCTTGACCCGGCCTTAAGCGGGCCTGCGTTCTGGCAGCAATATGGGGCTATGGCGGCGGGAAAAGAGCTTGTGTTTTATTGTTCCGTGGGGCGACGCTCTAGTGCCATGGCCGATCGGGTGATGGATAGTATGCCCGCCTCGGGAGAAGCAAAAATCTATAATCTCGAAGGGGGTATTTTCAAATGGCATAATCAACAATTCCCTCTTTTTAACGAGGAGGGGCTAACCGCTTTTGTTCATCCTTATAGCTGGTTATGGCAACGCTATTTGGTCCACAAAGAATTGATCTCCTATCGTCCTGCCCATGACATGCCCCCACCCATGCCGCCCCATGATGCGGCTTTGGTGCAACCTTGATGGTGCAAGCCAAGACATCCCCGCCTCTGGCGCCGCCGCCCTGTCTGGCCGATGCGAAAATAGCGATTTTGCCGGCGGGAAGTAAAATATTTTCCCCCGGGGATGTGTGCGAAAATTTCTATTTTCTTTTATTTGGTCGGGTGCGGGTGGACCTTGTGGGGCGTCATGGACGCGCCATGACGTTGTACCGGTTCGGGGCCGGGGAGAGCTGTATTTTAACGACCGCAGGCTTGTTGAGTGGTGAGGCTTATAGTGCGGAGGCCTTCGCCGAAACAGATATTACAGCCTGTATCCTTCCTCTGGGGCAATTCAAACGCAGGCTCGAACAAGACGCAGAATTTCGCGCTTTGGTTTTTGCGGAATTTGCTCATCGTCTCGGGCACATTATGCAAAAAATTGACGACCTGACCAATGTGTCGGTGGATTGTCGTTTGGCTGAGCGCCTCTTGCATCAGGCCGATGAAGGGGGCGTGATTACCACCACCCATGATCGTTTGGCGGCGGATTTGGGGACCGCGCGCGAAGTTGTCAGTCGCAAACTAGCCCTATGGGAAGATCGGGGATGGCTTGTTCGAGGGCGGGGGCGGCTTTGCCTTAAAGATCGACGGGCGATCAAGCATATTGCCGAAAAATGAGGCTTAAGGCTTTGAATATAGCTATATTTTTCTTTGTGATGAAGTCACGGGGGCAAGGGACGATGAGGGGGTATAATATGGTTATCGGGCAACCATAGGAGATGAAAATGGCATTACCAAAAAATGAAGGCGGTCTTGACCGTATAGTGCGTTTTGTTGCGGGCGTTGGTTTGCTGGGGTTTACGTTTTTCGGCTCGGCGTTGGCGCCTTCTAGCGTTCCGGGTATTATTGCGATTATTGTCGGGGCGGTGTTGGCGATTACCTCGATTGTTGGGTTTTGCCCGGCCTATGCCCTATTGGGATTGAAAACCAACGGCAAATAATGTCTCGTTCTTGAGCGGGATTTATTCAGTGCGAGGGTTTGCTCATCATGTGGATTGTTGATTTGTTTGGCTTTGGGAAAAACAAACCAAAGGTAAAACATATTGATGTTGAGCAAGCCCATCGCGGTACCAAAAAAAATGGGGGCCGCGATGGTAAGGGCCATCGTTTGATCGATGTGCGCAGCGCTGCTGAATGGCAACAGACGGGACGCCCGATCGGGGCCTATGGCGCAGTGTTGCAGGATGCGGATTTTATCGAACAGGTTTTGACCATCACCGAGGCGGATAAAAGCGCGCCAATCGCGTTAATTTGTCGCTCTGGGGCGCGTTCGTCGAAGGCAGCCAAGCGTTTAATCAGGGCAGGCCACCAGAATGTTGCCAATGTTAGCGGTGGATTGATGGCCTGGCAAAAGGCGCAATTACCATTGGAACGGCCCCCTTTTAAACGTTAGCGCGCACCATCCAAACCCGTGCGGGCAAGCGATAGGTTTCGCCATCATGCTCATAGGCTCGCAAGGCCTCAACCAAAGAAGCATGAACTGGGGCCAGATCAATTTCCTGTTCGCGGACCAGCCGGGAAGCGGGGCCCATTTCCAGCATAAAATTGGCAACTTCTGTGGCGCCCCGGCCGGGCATGCTTAACAAGCCTTCCCATGGTTCAATATTGATGTCGGACCATCCGGCCTTTTGGAGAAGGTCGCGCACATAATCAGGATTATCAAAGGCAAATGGGCCGGGCGTTCCCGGGGGCTGCGGTTCCGGCTTTTGCTTTAAAAAGGGTCGGGCGGCGCGCAAGGGCAAGGCTGCCCAACCGCTTTTTTCCATTGATTGCCAACAGGCAAAAACCAGCCGTCCATTTTCGGTGCAATTTTTCCTGATATTGGAAAAGGCCATTACCGGATCACTAAAAAACATCACCCCGAAACGCGATAGGGTAATATTGGCCGGGTGGGGCAGGGTCATGTCTGTGGCATCTGCGTGCAGGGTTTCAATATGTGCCTCGGCTTTCTTGGCGCGACTGTTGGCCAGCGCCAATAAATCGCGGCTGACATCAACCGCCATGACCGGGGTTTGGGTGCGCTCATAGGCCATCAGTGATAAGGCGCCGGCCCCGCAGCCTATGTCGAGTGCCTGTTCGCCGGTTTTTAGAGCGGCCCTTTCGATGATCGCTTCAGCTAGGGGTTCCATCATGCGGTCGAGGGCCGGGGCGTGGCGAACCCATTCCTTGCCTACATCCCCACCCCAATTCTCGATGATTTCTTTGTTGCGCGCGTCCATATTGTCTCTCGCCTTTTTCAAAGTTTGCCTGAGCTGGGCTTCGGCCTATGGTGGGTTTTCTTATTCATCCCCCGCGGCAACGCTTTTGGCAAGCTGGAAGGAGTTATCATGCGCTATTTACATACGATGGTTCGGGTTCGCGATCTTGAGGCGAGCTTGCATTTTTATTGCGATTGTCTAGGGCTTCAGGAAATGGCCCGTTTCGACAATGAGGCAGGGCGCTTTACACTGGTTTTTTTGGCTGCGCCGGGCGATGCGGAAAGTGCTAAAAAAACCAACGCACCGACCCTTGAATTGACCTATAATTGGGACCCGGAGGACTATAAGGGAGGGCGCAATTTTGGCCATTTGGCGTTTCAGGTAGATGATATCTATGCGCTTTGTGCCCATCTCCAACAAGCCGGTATTGTTATCAACCGCCCCCCACGCGATGGGCATATGGCGTTTGTTCGCTCTCCAGACAATATTTCCATTGAACTTTTGCAAAAAGGGGCGGCATTGCCACCGGCGGCACCGTGGAAGGATATGGGTAATCAGGGCGAATGGTAATCGTTTGCAAGGCGGGATTTATTTTTTCCCACTCCTTAAAATTTTGCGTCGGCAGCCTATCTGTTGAATAGGCGGTATGCCAGTAGTTGAGATATTGATTGTGCTTCCGCCATTGTGAAAGGAGGCATCAAAATGATTGATCTCACCTTCAGTCCCAGCGGCAAGGTGGCTATTTTGCGGCCAACAGGCAAAAGCACGGCGCAGGATTTTGCAACCCTCGACAAGGCTTTTGATGATTATATCAATGAGCATGATGTGGTGCCCAATCTGGTCATCCATACGGGGAGATTTCCCCAATGGCAGGGGCCGGGTGCTTTGGTGGCGCATTTGCATTTTATCAAGCAACACCAAAAACTGATCAAAAAAGTGGCTTTGGTATCGGATAATCCGGTGCTGAAAGGGGTTGATGAATTGGTCGATCATTTTGTTGGCGCTAAAATTCGTGATTTCCCAGAAGCGCATTTTGAAAAAGCGGTGGCATGGGCAGAAATGGAAGCGGATGATCCGGGCAATTTTGAACTCTTGTCAGGGTTGCCCAACGATGTGGTCGCCATTAAAGCCCACGGCATCATCACCGCCGATGATTATCGGGATATGCTGGTACCGCTGGTGGCTAAAAAACTAGAGCGTCACGAGCAACTTAAACTTCTGTTCATCATAGGCGAAGATTTTATCCGGTATGCCTCTGGGGCTGTGTGGGATGATTTTCGTTTTGGTGTGATGCATTTGGGGGATTTTTCCAAAATTGCGATTGTTTCGGATGTGGCGTGGATTCGCCATTCCGTTAAGATGTTTGCGCCGTTAATGGGGGCAAAAGTGCGTGTTTTCCATCTCGAAGAGGAAGAAAAGGCACGTTCCTGGATTAAAACATGATGTTAATCTCGAAATGACTTGCTTTTCATCTCACTTCAGGCATTATGCCGTTCGCCTGCAGGCGTAGAGCAAGTATTGCTATCCCTTTGCAGGTTTGGACAATCCTCCCCGCATGCTCATCACAGGTTAGGCAGGCTATAGAGGAGCCTCCAATCCACCAGAAGACCCCGTCCTCTCGGCCTGTGAGAGAGTTTTTCGGGACTGACGCGAAAACCTCGAAAAGAGGTTGAGCGTGAATTGAAGGATTTGCCGCCGATGGCGATCGAAGATACGCGGCCTGACAGCCGTTTCGGGCTCACGCACCATGCTATGGTGAATAACCCGTGCAGAAATTTCCTTCATGGCGTTTTGGTCCATTTCCACCCCGTGAAAAAATGCAGGAAAATGATCGCGAGATCATTGGCTGTGGTTTTCTATGGTGTTGGCTTGGG
>JALWRV010000008.1 GCA_027080545.1 Parvularculaceae bacterium | reverse complement strand
ATGTTTATGGGGCGATTTTGAATGCCTTGCAGAAGGATACGGATTCCAATGTTCTCTCGACCCCATCAATCATCACGTTGGATAATAAATCCGCACGCCTGCAAAAGGGGCAGGAAATACCCATTACTGTTGGCGAAGCCTTGGGTGATAATTTGACCAATGCGTTTCGCACGGTTGAGCGCAAAGAAGTTGGTATTATTTTAGAGGTCACCCCGCAAATTAATGAGGGTGATAGCGTATTGCTGGATATTTCCGTTGAGATCTCTTCCATCAGCGGCGCCCTGACCGCCAGCAACGGGGATTTTGTGACTAATAAATCCACCATCACCAATTCAGCCCTCGCCGAAGATGGGGAAATTTTGGTGCTTGGTGGCTTGATTGATAGCGATCAACAATTAAAGGAAAACAAGGTTCCCTTTTTAGGCGACATTCCCGGCGCTGGCGGGTTGTTTCGCTCAACTTCGCGTTCAAATCGCCGTTCAACCCTGATTATTTTTATTCGCCCGACGATTATACGGGATGCGGCAACCGCCCGTTCGGTCACCGCCCGAAAATATCAATATACCAGAGACCGACAACAGGAATTTCGCTTGCGGGATCAACCGGAAATTGATGCCATCGTCAATGAATATCTGGGCAAGCAACCAGAAGGCTTGCCATCACCGTCCTATGAGTCACAATCCGATAACAAGTGACCAATATTGTTTGAATGTGAGTATCCACGTCTGACATGACTGAAAGCGATTCATCCGTAAGGCCTGAAATGGACACCAAGCGTGTGCGCCTGTCCTATGGTTTTGCTAAAAATCACGGGGTGGTCGTGCTGGATGATGGTGATGCCCCTCTGATTGGTTTGCGCGAAGATCAAGCGCGTTCGCCTTGGGTGTTGGTGGAAGTGATCCGGCGGGTAGGGGATAGGGCTAAAATAGAAACACTGCCGTCGGGTTTGTTTGATCGACGTCTGTCGGAAATTTATGCCAGTGACGGGATTTCTTCTGAGACCTTTGAAACCCAAGAGGTTGGGGATCTATCCAGTCTGGTCGAAGGATTGCCGGTGACGGCGGATTTGCTGGCGAGCGAAGATGATGCGCCGGTTATTCGTCTCATCAATGCGCTGATTGCTGAAGCGGTAAAAACCAAAGCTTCGGATATTCACGTGGAGCCTTATGAAGAAATCCTATCCATTCGCTTGCGTGTAGATGGGCAATTGCGGGAAATATTATCTCTGCCCTCACGTATGACGCCGACCATTACCTCGCGGATAAAAGTTATGGCGCGCCTAGATATTGCAGAAAAGCGCATACCCCAAGATGGGCGCATTTCCATTGCTCTGGGGGGGAAAAGCGTGGATGTGCGGGTATCAACCCTGCCTTCGCGATTTGGCGAGCGTATTGTGATGCGTTTGCTTGATAAGGAGCAGGCGCAGCTTGATTTGGAAAAGCTGGGCATGCCGGATGACATTCTTCAGCGCTTCAAATTTTTATTGAAAAAACCCAACGGCATCATTCTGGTTACCGGTCCCACAGGGTCGGGTAAAACGACAACCCTTTATGCGGCCTTGTCGCTTCTCAATCAACGGACGCAAAATATTCTCACCATTGAAGATCCGGTAGAATATGCGATTGAAGGCATTGGCCAGACCCAAGTCAATAATAAGGTCGGGATGAGTTTTGCCAGTGGTTTTCGGGCGATTTTACGCCAAGACCCCGATATTGTTATGGTTGGTGAAATTCGCGATATTGAAACGGCGGAGATTGCCGTGCAGGCAAGTCTTGCCGGTCGCTTGGTACTGTCAACGGTGCATACAAATTCGGCTGTAGGGACCATTACGCGGCTCAAAGATATGGGGCTTGAATCCTATCTTCTGTCATCCACCATAGCTGGTGTCTTGTCGCAACGTCTGGTGAGGCGCCTGTGCAAGGCTTGTGCGCGACCGGTGTCGGCAGATGCGGCGGCAAAAAAAATGATGAAGGCCGAAGGGCAGGATTTTACGCTTTATGAGCCGGTTGGTTGTGCCCAATGTAACCAATTGGGATATGAGGGCCGATTTGGTATTTATGAATTATTGATTGCCGATGATGGGTTTCGTGCCCTCGTCCATGATGATGCCACGGAAGCGGATTTGAGCGCTTATGCCTTCGCAAAAGAGACCAGCCTATTACATTCAGGTTTTCAGCAGGTTCGCGCTGGGTTGACCTCGTTGGAAGAGGTTTTGCGGGTGGTGCGAGAGGATGGTGAAGCGTGAGCGCGTTTCAATATGAAGCTCTTGATGCCAAGGGACGGCGCAAAAAGGGTGTATTGTCCGCGGACAATATGCGTCTTGCCAAAGCGCAACTGATCGAAGCCGGTCTGTCACCTATGGCGCTTAGCCCCGTTTCAGGAGATTACCGGAAAGGCAATAATAAGTCAGTTCCGAAAATAGCCAAAGCGGATCTTGCGCCCATCACGCGCCAATTAGCGGTCATCGTAGCTGCCGGAGCAACGGTTGAAGAGGCATTGCAAGCGGTGGCGATGCAATATGAAAAGCCGGCGGTTAATCACACCTTGTTGGGGGTGCGGGCGCGGGTGATGGAGGGGTGGCGTCTGTCCGATGCGCTTGGGGATTATAAAAATTCCTTTTCACCCTTATATCGGGGGATCATTGCGGCTGGTGAACAGTCAGGCAATCTTGGTGAGGTGCTTTTGCGGTTGGCCACGATGCAGGAAAAGACCCGCGAGCTACAGATGAAAGCCATTACCGCGCTGATCTATCCGACAGTTTTGGTGGCCATTTTAATTATGGTCACCACCGGGTTGATGGTGTTCATCGTGCCTAAAATTGTTGAGCAGTTTGACATTCTTGGTGCCCAATTACCGTTATTGACCCGCATCATTATCGCTATTTCCAACTTTTTGAGTGATTGGGGGCTGGGGCTCGCGATGATGATCTTGATCGGGGGGGCGACGCTTTGGTGGGTTTTGCGGCTGGCGGGACCACGACGCCATTTTGACCGGGTTATTTTGAGACTGCCTCTGGCGGGCAAACTATTTTGGGGTCTGGATGCGGCGCGTTTTGCTCGAACCACAGCGACCCTTTATGCTTCTGGTGCGCCTTTGCTGGATAGCTTACAGGCGGCCAAGCGTACTTTAATCAATCGGGAAACCTCGGCGCGGGTGGCGGAAGCCATTGAGGCGGTGCGTGAGGGGGTTGGGTTAGCGGTGGCGCTGAAGCGCAGTAAGGCGTTTCAACCCATGATGGTGCACATGATTGCGGCAGGGGAGCGGGCCGGGCAATTGCCCGCTATGCTGGAGAAAACGGCCGATCATTTGGAAGCAGAATTTGACACGGCATCAACCCTGTTTATTCGCCTGCTTGAGCCTGCTATCATTGTGATTATGGGGGTGGTTGTATTGACCATCATGCTGGCAATTCTTACCCCTATGCTACAGATGAACACGCTGGCGGCTGGATGAGGAAATGACATGAACACGACAGAGCAAAAAAAACGGATGAGTCTTGCGAAGAAACAGCGCGGATTATCTTTGATCGAATTGATTGTCGTGATTGTGATCATGGGGGTGCTGGGGACAATTATTTTGATCAATGTGTTGCCGGCGGCAGATCAGTCCCGGGTACAAACGGCCAAGACGAATTTGCTGACCCTAGAAACCGCGCTCGATCAATATCGTCTTGATATGGGGTCCTATCCAAGCTCGGATATGGGGCTACAGGCCTTAACCCAACGACCCAGCGGGCTTGCCAATAGCGCCAACTATCGCCCCGGCGGTTATATCAGAAAATTGCCCAATGATCCTTGGGGTAATCCTTATCAATATATCTATCCCGATGATCAAGGAGGCTTTCGTCTCTACTCATTTGGCGCGGACGGGCGCGAGGGCGGAGAAGGTCTGGATGCGGATATTTTCAGTTCCGAACAGGGGTAATCCAACCCTCTTTTCTGCCACGGGCGGTTTTTCGCTGGTTGAGCTTTTGGCTGTGTTGGTCATTTTGTCACTGGTGGGCATTGTCGTGGTGCTGTCGGTGCCATCAACACGCCCGGTTGCGGAAGAAAGTGCCATCAGCCTGGCGGTGAAAATGCGGGCTGCGCAAGATTTGGCCATTATGCGCGGCATGACCATTGGTATGAAAAGGCAAGAGTGGGCGATTAGCTTTTGGCGTTTTTCTGATAAGGGGTGGGTGCCCTTGGCTGAGCGGCGCAGCCCGTTGAGTAATTTGTCTATCGGGCCAGAAATAGAGATTAGCTTTCAACCGGTTTTGGAAGCGCCCATAGGCACGTTGGGTATGGGCACGTTGGGGCAGTCTTCTTTATTGGATGTGACGGAAGAGGAAGATAGACAATTCGGTGAGGAGGCTGAAATGATTGAGCCGGAAATTATTTTTTCCCCCACGGGTGATGCCAATCGCGCCATTATTTTGTTGCGCGAAGGGCGAACCGTTTGGCGGGTGGTCCCGGACGAGGTGCAGGGCTTTAAGGCGGAGCAGGCCCCATGAAGCAAGGCGGTTTTTCCTTGATCGAGTCCCTTGTCGCTATCGCCATTTTAGCCATGGGGGCGGTTTCGGTATTGGTCTTGATGGCAGAACAATCCCGTACCCAAATTTTCATGGAGCAAAAATTTGCCAGCGATATTATTGCGGGTAATTTGATGGTTGAAGAGCTTATCGGTGAGCGCCGTGATTTTTTGCAAGGTAACAGCAAGGGGCGCGTTGAGCGTGGGGGCGTGGTGTATTATTGGCAACGCCAAACCAGCCCCACAGATCTGCCCAATATTTACGAGATCACCTACGAGGTGCGCCGCCAACCACAAGGACAAATATTGGCATCGGTCACGCGTTTGAGGCGCATACCATGAGTTGCCGTTTGCATAAATATTCGGGAAGCTCACAAAAAGGCGTGACACTGGTTGAAGCACTGGTGGCCTTGGCCATTTTTGGCGCGGTGGCCTTGGCGAGCATCACCATCTTATCCATTACTCTGAACGGGCGTGCTCAGATAGAACGCCATGCTAAGCTCATTGGTGACGTGCAAAAAATGCGCGCGATGGTGCAGGATGATTTGGTGCAGCAGATTAATCGCCCTGTGCGCAGTGTTTTTCAGGGAGCCGAAGAATCGGCCTTTTTCGGCGGCTTGAATTTGGGGGCCTTGTCCCAGAACCGTTCTGCGGGAACCGTTTTGATGCGCTTAACGCGGCTTGGGAATGTCAATCCGAAAGTTCAATATGCGCGCTCTAGCCTGTTACGGGTAAGCTATATTGAAAAGGATGGGGGGCTTTACCGGGAGATAAGCTATTATCCGGACCGCACAGCGCAAACCCCCGTGCAGAGCCAGCTTGTTGTGGCCGATATAAGCGATATTAAAATAGAATTTTTTATGGATAAGCGCTGGATTGCAAGTTTTGACTCGAACTTGTCTAGGCAGTGGCCAGAGGCTGTAAAAATTTCTTTCACCCATAGGGTGCTTGGCCCCATAGAGCAAAAATTCCTCATTTTCGAACAACCAACCATCAAGACGAAAGAGGAGCAGCCATGATAAAAAAACAACAAGGTGTTGCTCTGTTGATTGTCTTACTTTTGATGTTGTCCTTGTCGGTGACGGCGCTGGCGGTGAGCGAAACCATGCGCCTGTCCACGGCGCGTCTGATTGCTGGGGAACAGCGCGAACAGGCCCTGTGGCATTTGCAATCGGTGGAACTACTGGCTTTGAATACGTTACAGCAACAATGGCAGGCGCGGCCCAAGGTGGATACGCCCGATGAAGCATGGCTGGAAAAGGATATTGTTATTCCGCTGGAAGAAGGGGCCATCGTGTTGCGCTTTGTTGATCGCTCTACCTGTTTCAATGTCAATGGATTGGTGCGAACGGCAGACCATGAATTGGTGGCGGATAGGCTGGCTGCAAAGCGTTTTAAGATCGCGCTTCGACAAAGGGGGGTAGGGCGCCAGCAGGCAGAGCGACTTGTGAATGTCATCACGGACTGGATCGATAGTGACCAAAATGGGGTGAGTGGTGGAGCCGAGGACAGTTTTTATACCCGGCTCGAGCAGCCCTTTAGAACGGGGGGGCACCCCTTGGCCAGCGTGACCAGCTTGCGCTCTATGGCTGGCGTGTCGAAGGGGCTTTATCAGCAAATAAAGCCGATTTTGTGTGCCTTGCCCATCACCGAACAGCCGAAAATCAATGTGAATATGATGGGGCGGCGCCATATACCGGTGCTTTTTGCCGCCTTTGACGGTCTTTTGTCCCGTGAAGAGATAGGGCTTTTGATTGATCGGCGACCTGAGGTCGGTTTTTCTTCTATTGATGCTTTTTTCGCCCAATCCCTGTTTCAAGGAAAAGAAATCCCCCCGGAGGTAAGACAAGGCTTTGGGGTTTGGTCGGAATATCTTACCTTGACCAGCGAAATTCGTTACGGGTCTGCCTATATACAGGTCCGCTCCCTTGTTAGGATGAGGGAGGATGGCAACCCATATATCATCAACCGGGAGTTTGGCCCTTCTTTATGAGTAATCCAGCTTTCATATTCACGGGCAATAGGGCCGAAGACCCGGCCTGGTTGGTGGCTCCCGGGCCGGGGGCGGCGGAGCGTTTTGAGCAAGCCTACGGGGCTTTTTCTGCGGCTACAAACAAAGGCTGGCAAACTATTTTGGTTTTACCGGGCGATAAAATGGTGATGAGATCCTTCGAGACTCAGGCTCGTCGGCAAAAGGATTTAAGTCGGGTCGCGCGCTTTGCCCTAGATGATATGATCTCAGAATCAAGCGACGATTTTGTGCTTGACCTTTATCCTTTCCCTAAGTTGGGCAAATATCTTTGTCTTGCAGCGCCGCAAAACCTTATTGATCATTGGGTTTTCAGTTTGCGCGAAGCCGGGTTTTCACCCATATGGGTTTCTGTGGATCTGCTCTGTCTGTGGCAAGGGGGAGGCAATCATTGCCTGTTGGATGATCAGCGCAGCCTATGGGTCGAAGATGATCGCGCCTGTGTGTTGCCAGCAAGTCAAAATAAAACCTTGCTCCCTGAACTAGTAAAGGACCATCGCGGGACGGATAAAATATATTGGAGCGCGATCGCAGCGCGTTGCGAAGAGGCGAAAACCTATAGCCACGACAAGGGTGGATCGCCAGAAATTCAAAGCCTTGACCATATTTATCAGCCAGATAGTCCTCTATTGCGGGCTAATCCACCTGCCTTTCTCGAAAGAACTTTTTCGACACAAGCGGATTGGCGTGCGGTTTTGCGGTCTTGGCGGCGGGTTGGTTATTTGGCATTAGCGCTTCTTGTGGCTTGGCTTGGCTATTATGGGGCTGATGGTTGGCGGAAGGTACGAATGGCCGAGGCGACAGAAAAGAGTGCGGCAAAGGCTTTTGCCGCAGCCTTTCCGGATCGGTCTGTGCAAAATCTAACGGCTGAAGCGCGACGCATTGCCAATCAGAAACAGGGTGAGAATAATTTTCTGGGCTTGATGCGCGTGGCTTATGAAGGGTTGGAGCCGTTTCAACAAATAAGCCTTGAGGGCGTTGTCTATGGTCGGGATGGCCGGTTAGCGCTCGATTTGAGAGTGCCTGATTTTGAAATGCTGGAGAGCTTTAAAGAGGCGTTGAAAAAGCGCGGGCTTGCGGTGACGGAAGGCACAAATCCGAGGCGCTCGGGCGATGTGGTTTTGGTACGACTATATTTGGAAGAGGCCTCGCAATGAAGAATTGGTGGGGAGGCCTATCAGGGCGCGAGCGTGTGTTGATCGCGGTTGCTGCTATTTTGATATTGGCCTTGATGGTACAGTTTTTGTTGCTTTCTCCGCTTGGGCGCTGGCATAAAAAGACCGACGCTCGTTTGCAGGCGGCGATTAATACGCAAAAGCTGGTGGCAGAGGCAATTGCCCAACCGGCCAGCCTTGAGGCCATTGATGATCGGCCCATTGCCCCTCTGGTCACCGATGCGGCCACACGCATGAAGCTGAACATGGTTCAACGCAATATTATTGAAAATGGGGCACGGGTGGAAATCGTTTTTGAGGGGGCTTCCTTGAGAACGCTCAATCAATATTTGCTGGATTTGCAAGATCAAGCGGCCATTCATGTGGTGCGGGCCAATATTGAGCCTGAGGCAGATGGTTTGTTTCGCGCGCAATTGGTGCTGAGCCGTGAATAGGATGGTAGCAACACCATGATCAAACGGCATAGAGGGGTGGGTTTGGGCGTATTTGCTGGTGGTTTTGTGGGGGCTCTTCTTGCCTTTTTCCCGCTTTCTCTCATTGTTTCGCATTTGGATGTAAGTCCCACCAAAATCATCTTTGGTCGCGTTTCCGGCACTATATGGCACGGATCTATTTCAGATATATATTTTGCTGAACGACGCGTTGGTGATGGGCGGGTGGCTCTTAGTGCTGGGTCTTTGTTGCGGGTGCGTCCGCGCCTTGATGTTGCGCTTTTTAATGGCCCCGTAAAAGGGCAAGCGCGGGTACTTATTTTGGGAAAAAAAATAGAGGTGCGCAATGCTGATGGGCTCGCCCAGCTGGGGGCGCTCAACTATCGTGATCCCACGGGGCGACCGCTAACTGGTCAGCTTTCATTTCACTTTTCTGAACTCAGCTTTGTGCAGGGGGAATGTGTGGGGGGCGTGGGCAGAATTAGTACGGATGTGTTGAGCGATTTGGCCGTGCGTTATGCTTTTGAAGCGCCCCTTTTACAAGGCGATGTGGTGTGTGAACAAGGGCGTATAAAAATGAACCTCAATGGTAAGACAGCGGCCTTGACCATTTCCATTATTGCTGAGGTGGATGGAAAGCTTGATTATACGGCCATGATTGAAGTGGAAGCGATGGAGACAAATCTGGGGTCGGTGCTGGAACTCTATGGCTTTGATCGTGAAGGCAATCACTATAGCTTTATGGAGCGCGGCAATCTGGCGGCTTATCTGCCGTGAGGGACGGGAAAGGTGAACGAGATGGATCATAAAGTGGTAAATCGGAAACGGACGATTTTAGCCCCTATTTTGGTTCTGGCTTTGGCATTGAGTGCGTGTGCTAGTGGTGGCGAGAAGGCCGCTAGTAAGGCCAAGCCGGTAGAAGTGGTGCGCGTGTTTCCTCTGGGGGTTGATAATTTGCCGCAGGGGCAATGCGGTATGCTGTTATGGACATTGAAAGCCAATCAGCCGGTCTTGGTTTTTCGAGCCATCGCCGGGGGGGAGGGGCTTATGGTGCTGGATGGCAACAAGGCTGCGTTGGCGTCTACACAACAGGCCGGGGAGGTCAAATTTGGTCTTGGCGCGCAGCAGAGCTGGATCCTGAAACGTCAGAGTAAGGCCGATATTGATGTTGTGACCATCGATGTGACCTATGGGGAAAATTTTCCAAACGGCATTTATGTGCAAGATGGTGTGATCAAAATCATCAATAAGGATGGTTGGGAACGGGTGATACCAGTGGCCGGGCTATCGGGCTGCCGCCGCTAGGGCGGAGAAAAGCCAATAAACAAGAGCCAACTTAAGTGACTGTTTTATTTAGACGGGCCACTGAAAGTGCGTGGTTAGCGCATCTTTTGTTTTAATATAACATAAC
>JALWRV010000007.1 GCA_027080545.1 Parvularculaceae bacterium | reverse complement strand
TGACTAAACAGTCCGGCCAGCAAAACCGCTATCGCCCCTTTGCCGCTATCAAGCAATAAAGTCGCTAGGGCCAGATCTTTGCGGCCTGTGCGCAGCACATTGGTTGCCCCGATATTACCGGAACCGATTTTTCGAATATCCCCCAACCCGGCCATGCGTATGATGACCAGCCCGAAAGGGATCGCCCCCAACCCATAGCCCAATAAAATATAAAACAGTGCCATCATTATTTATTTTCACCGCTATTTCTTTTTTACGGCTCCGGCAGCAATCAGACTTTCGGCCGCTGCTACAATCATGTCTTCCGCATGGTGAAACCGAACGCCCAACACTTCTTGGGCAGGGCGATTGTCCACGATCATTTCTTGGCCGAGATCGGCGACAACACTTTTCAGATCGGCGCGAAAATTAGCCATGAAGCGCACCAGCCATGCAGGCAGTTCCTTGACCGGGGCCTTATGTCTCGGAAAATTGGCTTTCAGAATTTCGGCAATCTGTTTGAACCATAATACTTCTTCGACCAGCAAAAAGCGTTGTCCTATGGCTTGTTGTACTTCCAAAGATCGGCGGTGAGCAGTGGCCACATCCCGAACATCCACCACGGGTAAATGGATAGGCGGTGAGGCGGGCAACGCACCGGTCATCATCTGTTTTATAAGATCAAGCGAGGTGCCGAAATCTTTGCTAACGGCGGGCCCCAGCACAAGGCCCGGATTGACGGTGCTGAGGGCAATGTTTTTCCCCTCAGGGGAGGCGACAAAATCCCATGCCGCTTTTTCCGCCAAGGTTTTTGATTTGGCATAGGCCCCGATAGGTCCCTTATCTAATTGGCTCCAATCTTTGCCAGTAAGCGGGGTGGAGCGGTCACGATTGCCATGAAACACCGCCACCATTGAGGAGGTCAGCACCAAACGCGGCACACCGGCTTTGGCAGCGGCGCGCAAAACTCTTAAAGTGCCTTCGCGCGCGGGAATGATCAGATCATTTTCATTTTTTGGCTCACCAGCCGGAAAGGGCGAGGCCACATGCAAAATGCCGTCGCAACCTTGAACTGCTTCATCCCACCCTTTGTCGTCTGTAAGATTGGCCTCAATAAAAGATAGTTGAGAAGATGAGCCGGGAACCGCACCCACTAAGGCATCACGCACAGGATTTGCTTTTTTGGCAGAGCGTAAGGTACCCCGTACCTGATAGCCATGGTCGAGAAGGTCCCGTGCGCACTGCATGCCGATGAAGCCGGAAATGCCGGTTACTAGAATGGTTTTGCTCATTATCAATTCCTTTTGGGGCCGTGTGGCTGAAAATGTGGTCCGCTTAGCTGGTAAAAGCGTCGAGTACGGCCATGCGAATGGGAACCCCCATGGCAACCTGATTGAGTATTAAAGAATGGGAACGGTCATCGGCGAGGGCGCTATCAATTTCAACCATGCGGTTGATCGGTCCGGGATGCATGATCAAGGCGCCGGGATTGGCCCAGCCCATTTTTTCCAAAGTCAGGCCCCATTGGTCGAAATAGTCTTGATTACTCATATCCGGCCCATTTTCCATGCGCTCCAATTGAATGCGCAAGGTCATGACAATATCGGCCCTGTCGAGGGCACTGCGCAAATCTGTGCGCCGCTCAATCTCTGGATAGAAATCATCATCGGGCAGCATGGCTTGTGGTCCCGCGAGACATAGTTTTGCCCCCAGCCGTGAAAGAAGCTCAGCATTTGAAGCGGCAACACGGGAATGTTTAATGTCACCAATGATGGCAATGGTTAGCCCGTCAAGCCCATCTTCGGGGGTGCGGTTAAAGCGCTCTAAAAGGGTTGCCGCATCAAGTAGAGCTTGCGTGGGATGCCCTTTGGTGCCCTCGCCAGCATTGATGAGCGCACAACCCAGCCCAGCTTCGCCAAGGCTTTCTGCCATCAGGCGAATAATATTCGCTTGGGCATGGCGCACCACTAATGCGTCCGCCCCCATGGCCGCGAGGGTTTGGATGGTGTCGCGCATCTCTTCGCCTTTTTGCATGGAAGAGGTGCCAATAGGCAGCACCAGCATATCGGCACCGAGCTTCTTGCCAGCCAATTCAAAGGAACTGCTGGTGCGGGTAGAGCTTTCAAAAAATACGTTGATGATGGTGCGCCCTTCGAGCCGTTGTGGCAGGCGGCCCCCAGTGCTGAGCAAATGTTTGTAATAGGCCCCAAGCTTCAAAAGATAGAGAATATCGGCCTGATTGAGGCTGGAAATAGCATCGAGATGCAGTCGAGACAGGCCACCGGAAGGAGGCTTGGGTCTGGCTGGATTGTTGGGACGATCGGATTTGCTCATAGCCCTTCGGATATAGGGCGCTTGGCGGGGCGGGGGCAATAAAAAAGGGCGGAAGGCGCTGTGGCGAGCGGGTTTGGCCCGCCACCGC
>JALWRV010000006.1 GCA_027080545.1 Parvularculaceae bacterium | reverse complement strand
GACCGCATCATCCGGTGCAAACGCGGCCGAAAAGACCGGTAGATCCAATTTCAGGAGATCAGGCATAGGAAAACCTTTTCACGAATATCCGCTCATAGCATGGCCAATTTGGCCACCCTATAGCATCCCCGAAAGACCAAAGCGATAGGCAAACAAGCCCGCTCAGACACCTCCAGCTAGACAGTCGATAGGGTCTCGGTTAGGCTCCCCCCTTCATCGAGTCGGCATAAAGGAAGAATTTCATGGATTTCGATTCTGTAAGTGAAACACTTAAGGCAATTCAAAGCAACTATCTTTCAACACCCACTATTATTTTATTATTACTTACAGGCGTGTACCTTACTGTCGGTCTACGCCTTATCTCCGTGACCAAGATACCCTTCGCATTTGGTCAACTGTTCCGCAAGCGCGATCCCGAAACCGAAGGCGACGTTTCCCCTTTCGGAGCTTTGATGACCGCCCTGTCCTCGACAATCGGCACCGGTAATATTGCCGGGGTTGCGGCCGCCATCGCCATCGGCGGACCGGGCGCGGTGTTCTGGATGTGGATGACCGCCATTGTCGGCACCGCCACTAAATATTCCGAGGGCGTGTTGGCCATTAAGTTCCGCGAGACCGATAAGCTGGGCCAGCATGTGGGCGGGCCGATGTATTATATCAAAAACGGTCTTGGTAAGGGATGGGGGTTTCTCGGTATCATTTTCGCGCTATTGGCTGTTTTAGCATCTTGGGGAACGGGCGCTTCAATTCAAGCTATAACCGTATCGGATTCTTTGGAATCTGCTTATAATATTGACCCCTTAATCACCGCCATAGCCCTCTCCTTGGGCGCAGCGGCTGTTATTCTTGGCGGCATCAAGCGTATTGCCAACGTTGCCTCCGGTCTCGTTCCTACCATGGCGCTATTTTATGTAGGTGCGGGTTTGCTCGTTATCTTTATCAATATTGAAAATGTTCCAGCGGCGTTTAGTCAAATTTTTTCTAGTGCCTTCGGCTTCCAAAGCGCGGGAACAGGAATATCTATCGGGTTAATTATGCTCGCTATGCAAAAGGGCGTTGCACGCGGACTTTTTTCCAATGAAGCGGGCCAAGGCTCGGCCCCGATTGCACACGCGGCGGCGAAAAATAATGACCCTGTCAACCAAGGCATCATCGCCATGCTCGGCACCATCATCGACACGCTGATTGTTTGTACGATAACGGCCCTTGTTATTTTAACATCTGGCCTAATGACACCTGAATGCCTGCCCTCGGATGATACCATAAGCGACCTTTTAAAAGGAGTACAAGCGGATGGATGCCTATCGAATGTTCCCTTGACGGCTGCAGCATTTGATTCCGCTCTTGGGAATATTGGGCATCATATTGTCACATTGGGGCAAGGGCTTTTTGCATTCACAACGATTTTAGGATGGTCCTATTATGGTGAGCGAAGCGCGGAATTTCTGTTCGGTGAGAAAGTTATATTACCCTTCCGTATCAGTTGGATTTTAGTGGTTTTTTTCAGCGCCTTAGCCGCGGGATTAAGTAAAGAAGGGAGTGGATATAGCATAGTTAATGTTTTTTGGATCGGTTCTGATATATTGACCGGTCTGATGGCAGCACCAAATCTCCTCGCTCTTCTTTTATTATCGCCGTTGGTTTTCAAGCTCACGCAAGATTATTTTAAAAAGTAATCATTCTCGGGGAGTTTACAAAAAGCCCTCACCCTTTAAGCTAGGGGCATGATGAGAATCATGCCCCTTTTTCTACGCGCCAGCCTGACAATCGGCCTTGTCGTTGCCCTTGCCGCCTGCACCTCTGTGCGCAAAAAGGTCCCCACGGTTGAGGTTGATGAAACCACCTCTGGCGGCGTCACCAATGCGCTGCAAGCCCCCCTCTACGATCTCAACATCAAGCGCGACAAAATCCCCGCCGCCCTGCTACAAATCGACATTGTTTATGGCGTCTATGCAGAGGATGATTGCGGGGCCTTGCGCGCTGAAATCCACGACCTCACCCGGGTGCTTGGCCCCGACATTTCCGATCTGGAAAAAAGTAAACGCGGCAAAATTGTTCTAAAACCTGAAGAAGCCCTTGGGGGGGCTGTCTCCAGTCTCATCCCTTATGGGGATGTGGTGCGCTGGGTCTCTGGTGCTTCCAGACATCAGAAAAAAATTGCTGGTGCCTATTTTCGGGGCCATTTGCGCCGCGCTTTTTTGAAAGGTCGCCTATCGGAGCTGCGCTGCACACCGGTACCGCGCCTAAACCCGATCATAGAACATCAACAAAAAAGCCGCGAGAGTAAAGACATTCCCAAAATCAACTTAATTCCTCTCCAATAGATAAGGCTGTGTAATTCCACAGAATGCTTAGACAATTCGCTTCGTTCAAAGACAAAACATCAAAGTACCAAACGATTA
>JALWRV010000005.1 GCA_027080545.1 Parvularculaceae bacterium | reverse complement strand
GGTAAATCCACCCTGACCATTGAAACCCTCTATAAAGCAGCGGCCCGGCGCTTGATGAAAGCCAAAACCATTCCCGGTCAACATGAGCGCATTGACGGCCTAGAACTGATCGACAAGGTGATTGATATTGACCAATCCCCCATCGGCCGCACCCCACGCTCCAATCCCGCCACCTATACGGGCGCCTTCACCCCTATTCGCGAATGGTTTGCTGGCCTGCCAGAAGCCAAAGCCCGCGGCTATGCACCGGGGCGGTTTTCTTTCAATGTTAAGGGGGGGCGTTGCGAGGCCTGTCAGGGCGACGGGGTAATTAAAATAGAAATGCACTTCTTGCCCGATGTTTATGTCACGTGCGACAGCTGCAAAGGCAAACGCTATAACCGCGAAACATTGGAAGTGACCTTCAAAGAAAAATCCATCGCCGATATTCTCGATATGACCGTTGAAGAAGGAGCAAAGTTTTTCAAGGCCGTTCCCTCCATTGCTGACAGGCTGGAAACCCTAAACCGGGTCGGTCTTTCCTATATCAAAATTGGCCAACAGGCGACCACCCTTTCCGGTGGCGAAGCCCAACGGGTCAAGCTTGCTAAAGAGCTGGCGCGGCGCGCCACTGGTCGCACTCTCTATATTCTTGATGAGCCCACCACAGGGCTGCATTTTGAAGATGTGCGCAAGCTGATGGAGGTGCTGCAAGAACTGGTCGACCAAGGCAATAGCATGATCATCATCGAACATAATCTCGATGTCATCAAACAGGCAGATTGGATAATTGATCTAGGCCCGGAAGGGGGCGATGGCGGCGGACAAATCGTTGCAGAAGGCACGCCGGAACAGGTGGCAAAAGTGGCCAAAAGCTATACTGGGAAGTTTCTAAAACCCTTATTGGCGCGACAAAAGGCACAAACCCGCACGCCATCGAAGAAAATAAGCCGGGCGCAAATAACCGCCAGTCGGCCACCACAAAAGTCCACAAAGTCTAAAAACACAACGGGGAAACCTAAACGCAAAACCACCCCAACTCCCAAGTCACGCAAACGCGCGTGAACCTATCCCACATCCCTACCCCACTAAGAGGCGACGGTGATAGGACGCCAAAATCGTGAAAAAACTAATCCCCACCCCCGCAAACAACAGGGTTCCCGCGAGAATGGTAGAAAAATCATATCCGAGCTTGGCAAACAGCGCCGCCGCAATGAAGCTGGGGATGATTAAAATTGGCAAAACCACCATCATCCCCAATGCGAGCAAAAAACTACCAAATATAATATCCAGCAAACGCTCTTTGGTTTTGCGAAAACTTTCTGCCACAGGCATAAGCTGCCCACGCTCCACAGCCAGCGGCGGCAAGAGAGCTAGCTTCGCTGTTAAGTAGAAAAAGACGAACCCGCCAACCAAAAGCGGAACCAGTGGACTGATGCCCAAATCCTGCAAAGGAATTTTGTCGAGGATGGCCTCAAGGTCAAAGCCAAAGAGCCGCCCGGCCCCTTCAAGCGGCGCACTTGTTTGTCTAATATAGTCCACAGACCGCCCCATCTGCGCCAACATAAACGGGCCAAACCCCACCAAAGCCGCCCCGCCCACTGATACCATCTGCATCAGAGAAGCCCCCGCAAACAAAAGGCTTTTGCCATTGGGCATCATAGCCATCAAGCGCGGTCTTTCTCCCAACAACAGGCCTACATAGGTGGGTGCAAAGATGAAAAACAGGAAGAAAGACAAGACCAGAAATTGAACCAAAGGGCGTGCGGCAATGGCCCAGGCCGCCTCAGGGGGTGTCATGCTGGCAGCGATAGAGTCACTCCCATAGGCAAAAACCACCAAAAATAAGGGGCTTAATAAGCCAAAACCCCACGCTCTGGGAAAATCACGAAACCCGTCGAGAAGAGCCGCCACCGCGGCACTGATTGCGCTGGATCTCATGGGTTAACCCTTCACTTTTTTTGCAACCACCGCCCTTTGCGCGACCGCTACTATCCATCAGAAGCCTACACTTTGCCAGCCACCTGTTGGCGATAGAGGCTGGCACTAAAGCCAATTACAATACCATAAAACAGGATCAAATAGGCAAAAGTGAGACCGATGCGGAAAAACGCCCACATCCATTGAAAAATGGGTAACACAATATCGGAAGCCTGGTTCGCTTCGCCGGTAATACGTGAAGACTCATAGGCCAACGCAAACCCGCTATTGATTACCGTTAAAATAAACGGAAAAATGATTTTGTTGAGAATGTCCCCCAACCCCCAAATATCCACGCCAAACCAATGAAAGCCATTGAATAAAACGAACAGCAAAAAGGCCACAAAGGGAAGGCGAATGAGATTCAGCCCCCTCGTTAAACGCCACGCTTGACCAAAGGCAGAGTGGCCATCACTTTTTTCATGGGCCGTGACAAAGACCGGATAGGCAAATAGACGTATCCCCAAATAAACCAACACAATTTGAAACGGAATCTGGATATAGCCCGGGATAGCCTGCCAAAGACCGGGATTTTCCACTAAAGGCTGCTCTTCAACCGTGTGCAAACTGTCTTCAAAGGGAAACACATAAACACTTTGCGCCAATAGCTCATCAACATAATCACTCATGGCAATGACCGCATAATCCATCGGCATCACCAATAAAAAATAGAGCCCAAGGCCGCTAATCAGCGCCGCGCCCCAAAAGCGCAAATGTTTAAACCCAAATGGTAAAGAAAAAGAAGTTTTTGGTAATGTCACCCCCCGAGTGGCATTGCGCAAAAGCGGCACCATAAAGGTGGAGAGCAAAAACAGATTGACGATGGTAAAGCCCGCTTGCAAACCGACCATTTCCCAATAGCGTTGCTCCCATAAAAGCTGGGCGCTTTTGTTCAGCAGCCCAAAAGCCTCACGGGGGGAAACATCGCCAATGGTAACGGGCGCACCGGTTAAGACAGTGAGATAAATATAGGGCAATAAAAACCCAACCAAAGACATGAGGAACAAAGGCAGCCATGCTATCCGTGCCACGCGATCATAACGTCGCCAACCATATCCAAAAGCATCGGTCAAAGACCGGTAGATTGAAATTTTCATGAACCCGCCTACCCCTCAAAACCCCACAAATACGGATTAGATACCACAATTGGTACACCCCAATAATGGATCCGTCTTGCCCTATAGTAGCGAAAATATGGCCCTGAGGGAAGTGTGGGAATTTCCGCCCTATTCCATCGGGCCCAGCTTTGCCTCAAGAATTTTCCGCATCGGATCGAGAAAAGTGCCATATTTTTTCCATCGTGCCACCGATGTTTTATAGAGGGGCTGGCGCACCTGATTAATCGAAGCCGTTGCCACGGGCGCTTCGTTTTTGTGGAAATCAAGACATTGATCTTCCCACGGTAGGTCGCAAAATTCGATCAACTTTCGGGTTGCTCCTTCTTGATCCGCGATAATGTCCTCATAGCTTATTTCCATAAAACGATCCCCAGGCAGGTTCTCACGCCAATGGGCCATCAATTCATCAAATTGAAGATAATGCTCGGCGCACCACTCGACATCAAATGTATATTCAAGAATTTTTTGTTCCGCATTAAAAATTTGGCGATAGTTTGATAGGCAGGCATCCATCGGATGGCGGCGTAAACAGATCATTTTAGCATTGGGCAGTGCCTTATGGATGAGCGCAGCATAATAGGAATTCGCGGGCATTTTATCCGTAAAGCGCGGGGTTTGTCCCGTTAGATGACGGCTATTTTCAATATAGAATTGCCCTGCCTGTTCAAAATTTATATTTTTTGACTTCTCAAACGTATCCGCATCAAGGCTGCGCAATGTCTTGCTACCGGAAAAGCGTTTTATGGCCTTGGGAAAAAGATTTAATTCCCCTGCTGTGGTTACTTGTGAATGAGAAGAAATGATCCGATCAACCAAAGTCGTACCCGTACGCGGCATGCCAAAAATAAATATGGGTTCATCGCTCTCGAAGCCTTTAGAACTTTTTATGGATATTGTTTTTTTAGCCGCATTAAATATTTCTTCCTGCTCTTTTAGTGTAAAATCACAGTCCTGAACTTGCTTTTTCTTGGCCCTTTCTAACCAGGCCGCTGCCTGCTTATAATCGTCAACATCTTCATAACATTTGGCGATGGCATGGCCGAGTACCAAAGCGTTATTATCCGCTTCTTTTTCCGATTCAAACAGCTCCATTAGCTTTTCTAGCAATGACCCACCCGCTTGATATTTTTTCAAATAGGCCAAGCCAGAATAGGCAGTGACCATTTTGGGCTTTGCACGGATGGCCTCATTATATTCCTGTTCCGCACGCTCAAGATCCCCCAGCGTTTGCACCGTCGTGGCTAAATGAAAATGGAAATGAGCATTATCGGGATTGCGTTTTACGAGCCTTTCTATGAAAGGCAGAGAGTCTTCGTAGAGAGCCATTTTGAAATAGGCCTGCCAAATATTAAAGCGTGTGCGGTCATCATCCTCTTGCAAATATTGGGCGGCCTCGCCTGCAGCCTTTTTGGCGTTATTGTAGATCGCCAGAGGGGTCAGAGCCCGCGCCATTTCAGCCAAATAGGCTGCATTTTTTTTATCCAGATAGATGGCACGATTGAGGTCCTGCACAGCCAAGACAAATGAACGCGTCTCCACATTGATGTGGGCGATCAGATAATAGGCATGGGCACATTGCGGATCTTTCTCCAAGATCTCCAGACAGAGCTTGTGCCCCTCTTCAAATTTATTGTCGAATATCAACTTTTCGGCTTTTGCCAGTTTTTTATCCATCATTGGGTCTTTCATTCCTAGAGCCGCGCTCATTATCAGCACATAGACATAGCCTCACGCAAATATTGCTCCACTAGTGGCAAAGTTTTAGCCTTAGCGCAAAGAAAATAGTAAAAATTCAAGCTTCAGGTAAAGAAAAACGGCGGGCAAAAGCCCGCCGTTTCCCATTTTTATATTTCACTAACTTAGAAGTCAGCGCCAATACGGAATGAGTAGTAACGACCAACAACGTCGTATGTACCCAATGGCGTATTTTCGGTTGGTGTGAAGAAGCCGCCGAAATCCTTGTAGTAAGGAGGCTGCTTGTCGAACAGATTGTCGACATAGAATGATACGTTTACATTATCATTCACTTCATAGCCAACACCCAAATTGTGGTACCAGAATGCATCAACTTCATAGACATTCGGATCATAAGCTGGATCACCTACACCTGCAGGCTGTGCCTCGGTGGCATCCAGATAACGAGTGCTCCAACGCACGGACCAATCGCTCCAGGAATAATCCAGATAGGTGTTGATACGGACACGGTTATAACAAGAGACCGTAAAGCCGTAGCAATTACCAACGAAATCACGCGACGTACCATTCTGGTCCGTTGTTGTGTTTTCGATCAGGTAAGTACCAACCAGATTACCTTTCAAGAAGCCTGGGCCTACTTCACGGCCGGCATCAAAGCGGAAATCAACGCCTTCATAATAGTCGTTACTTTCGCTGTTGATGTTCCGTGTGAAGACACGCAGCAGATCACCACCAGTTTGGCGCTCAACGTTAGCACAGGCGTTAGGATCTGCATTCAAGTAACAATTGTTGATTGTTGCTTGCGTACCAGAGCCTGTGATTGCGTCTTTCAGTTTCAATGACCAGAAGTCAATTGAAGCCCGGAAGTCATAATCAGCCAACATGCCTGAGCTTGCTTGATAAACCATCCCTGCGGTGAAGCTTTGACCACGTTCCGGCAACAGATTCGGGTTACCAGCCGAGAAGCTGAGAACCTGATTGTTGTTGGATACGAAAGTCGTTGCATCAACACCTTCAGCGGCACATTGAGCCAGAACATTGGCTTGCTGAACCGGATCGGTGATTGCAGAGTAAACGGCTGCACGGCATGGATCCTGATAGGTTGGGAACCCACCGGAACCACCATTAAACAGATCGTTCAAGCTCGGTGCCCGGAACGATGTAGAGGTGGATGCGCGGAAGCGCAGATCGGCAGTTGGCACCCATGACAAGCCAGCACGCCATACTTCTTTCGAGTCGAAAGAAGAATAGTCGGTGCGACGCACAGCGCCATCGAAGGAAAGTTCTTCGAAGAACTGCTTGCCAGAAATCAACGGAACGTGTGTCTCAATGAACACGTCCGTTGCGGAGTATGAACCGCTGGTGGAGTTACGTGGATTACCGGAAGAATTACCGGCAACTGTGATTGAGTCCACATTGTCGGAACCGCTCACGTCACGATATTCAACACCAGCAGAAATACCAACGTCACCTGCAGGCAATGACCAGAAATCATTTTTGGTCAGGTAGAATGCCAACGAATTAGATTCGTTTTTCAGGATATTGTTGGCTTTAAAGCCGATAAAGTCAGCCGCACCTGGTGTGATGGAACCTTCACCGAAGAAGTTCAACGGCTCACAACCGAGTGAACGAGCAGCGCTGTCAGCACACCAATAGTTGGTGCCGCCAACGGTTACAACGCCAGCACCGGAAACCGTGGTCGGAACCACATCCAGAGCTTGCTGTACGCGGCTCATATCGATCAGATTATCGGTTGAGTTTGCCGACAGGAAGTTCTCGTAGGAGTAATAGGCTGAGTAATCCCAACCTGATCCGCCAAATGTCCCTTCGGCGCCAATTACCGCACGAATGGTGTCAGCTTCTTGGTCCGGTTTACGAGGACCAACATCCAACATCCGCTTACGATATTCAACATCTTCACCGAACGGGTTGAACGGATTACCAGCCGGAATGACCAGTCCTGGCGTGTTGATTTGCGCGCCACGACCAAGAGGAACTGGTGCGAGTTGCTGCTTGGAGAAGCGTTTCGCATAGAGCAGTTCCATATCCAAGGTCAGGTTTTCGTTAACTTCATAGTCACCGTGGAAATAGGTCGAAATCGTTTCGCGTGGTGCGATCAGATAGTTCAACGGGTTGAAGTTGTAGAAATCCCGGAAGAATGAAAATGGCGTCGGGTTGCCATTCGCATCAATCGTTTGCGACCCAGAAGACGTGTAGAAACGACCAGATGGGATAAAGGATGAACCGGAGCAGAAGCCCCCGCCGCCCGCACCGCGTGGAGCCGTATTCGGATCAACACCGAAGAAGGAACCGTAAACGGTGAACAGGTAGTTGTACAAAGGTTCAATTTCTGGGCAATCAGAAATATCACGCTCGTTTTGGAACAGCGGCTGTTGCTCAGCGTAAGTGAAACCAAAGACAAAGCTACCGCGATCATAAGCCGTACCCATGGCCAAGTCAGCTTGGAATACGTTGGCGTCAGATTGCTCGGACACACCGTAACGCATGTTAGCGGACATGCCTTCGAAGTCATCTTTGGTGATGATGTTAACAACACCGGCGATGGCATCAGAACCATAAGTAGCAGACGCACCGTCGAGCAGAACCTCAACCCGATCCAACAAAGCGGTTGGGAAGATGGAAAGGTCAACGATATTGTCGATACCAGTACCCGCAGGTGCAACACGACGACCATTAAACAGGGTCAAGTTGCGCTCAGTACCAATACCACGCAGGTTCAAGGTAGTAACACCAGAAGAACCATTGTTCACGAAGGTACCGTCAGAACCCAGCGATTGAGCCGCTGGAATTTCTTGCAGGAATTCACCAATATTTGGCGTGCCGGAGGCTTCAATTTCCTCGCTACCGAAGACAGACACGGGACCAATCCCGGAATAGCTGTCAGATTTACTGAGGCGCGAACCGGTAACGACGATGGTATCGCCGTCTTCCGCATCATCTTGAGCAAAGGCTGGTTGCAATGCCGTCATTGACAAAGCAACAAACGCAGTACCCAAAAGCGCCTGTTTTTTCAAAGAGTTAGTCATATTTTACCTCACAGTTAAAAGCTATCGGAGTAGCAGAAATCAGCATCCCCTAACAACACATCGCCCCTTTATAGTGAAATTCTTATCAAGAGGTGACTGTGGCGCATTATTGCCAATCCTTACAAACCGTCAATATCTGCGGGGGCGCAGGGGGAAGTCTAGGCGGTGCTGTTGCCTAAATATCACAAAACCGTCAGGAGCGAGATGGCCCCCTCAAACTACAGGCGCAACTGGTGCGCCATGACAGAAAAATATCCCCTAAAACGGGTGAGTTAGGCAATTCTCACACCGGTTAGGCGTAGGCGCGATTTGCCCGCATCACCGGCTTGGAAAAAAGGGTGTTTTAGGGGAAGTCGCCAGAGGCGCTCGGACCATCCGAGCCCTCTCTATCGATAGGATAAAATCCCAGCACAAAATCCCAATCCATCGATGGATATCAACCATCCTTTTGTGCCAACAAAATGGAAAAACCATCCCCCTATTATCGACCACTCTGATCACCTTTGGGGGAATTGACTGCAAAAAACCGAAAATGGAAAATCAAAAACCTTTGGGGAAGCGCTCAGAAGACAGATGTTATCTCATAACGCTTCGACCCGACACCTCTTGCCGACAAGCTTTCGTCCCCATCCCCGCTTGCCCCCACCCCACCGGGAGGTGCCACGGCAGCGCGTCACTCAGATGAGGCCGAATAATCTCAACTATTAAGCTTGGCGTAGATAGGCCGGGCGACGAGCTGTGAGAAATTCGCGGGCCTTCTTCTGTGCCTCGGCAATTTCTTCGGACGTCATCTCAACCGTCAATTCAGAGCGATAGCGGCGGGCTTCTTGGTTGCCTTGTAACGCAGCCAGATTGAACCATTTATGAGCGTCAATCAGATTAAGCGGTGTTTCGCCGCCGGGGGTTGAGGCTTCTAACCCCATCCGCAGCATCTCTTCGCTGGTGAGGATTTTTTCTGCGCCTTCAACGGCGCTGAGCGGTACTGATATGGACATAATGTGTCCCCTCTTTTTTCAATTCTTTGCACTTGTCTTCATTCGAGGGTCACGACGATCTTTGCATGCCGTCATTAACCATGCCCAATAGTGCCAAGCTTTAGATGAAAAAAAAGTAAAGTGAATCTTAGCCGATGATGAAGATGGCCTTTACAAGCTGTTAAGTTTCAGGCTTGTTCTTGTTGCGCGCCGCACAAAATATTTTATATACATTCCCGTCTTCCGGCACTTCCGTAATGCGCCATCGTGTTTTGTGCCATTTCTCCTTATACGGATGGTTCCAGTGGCCAACAATCTCAACACTATTGCTCGAATTGGTCTCGCTAAGGATAAAGGGCGGCGTGGGGCCACCAGACATATCCTCTGACCATATCATCAAACAGCGACGGCTGGCGCTAACCGGATGATAAACCGGCGACAAGTTCAACCAGACGATCTCCGCCTTGGGAAACAGCCTGCGCAAATTACCCGCACTATTTTCTTCGTTGACAAACAGGGTCACGGGACCATCAAGACGCGGGGCGATCTCGTCAGCCACAACCTCATAGGGCACATAGGCCATGCATTTATCGCAAAATGGGGGCCCAGCAACAAAGCCAATCATCAGCTTCATCCCAATCACAAAAACAGCCATCACCAAGGCAGCACGGCCCAAAATGAGTGCCCCAGCCTCTTTCTTGCGCTCATGCAAAATCGCCATGAGCCAAAACCAGCTAGGAAACAGGAACGGTATGGCATAGCGCTCTGAAACATCAGATACGCCCAAAAGCACAACCCCCACAAAAATCAATCCAGCCCCCACCAAG
>JALWRV010000004.1 GCA_027080545.1 Parvularculaceae bacterium | reverse complement strand
TTTAAAGCAAAAAAAGACCGCGCCATCGGCACCGGCAATTTTTACCCCGGCACAATAAATCAATGCCGCACCATTGAAATGGATTGCGGGCATTTATTACTCCAATCAAAACCAAGAGAAGCGGCCACAGAAATAAAAAACTTTATAAGCAAGATCGGCTAATCGCTAAAACGCAGCCCCCATTGGTAACACTGCACCATATAATTTTAGTGCAGCAGCTCCGGACATGCCCCCAAGAACATTTATTCAATGACAGCATTGGACACAAATTTGTGTCGCGGGGTTAATTTCCAATCTCTTTTCTGCAATTTCTTCTTCGCATTCTTTGCACAGGCCAAAGGAGCCGTCATCAAGGCGCTCCAAGGCTTGTTTTAATTGTGACAATTCTCGCTGACGCATCTGTTCTTGGGCCTTGGCCATAGCCTGTTGCTGCAACGCATCTTGGCGCGAGAGGCGCCCCACCGATTGTTGGTCCAACGCCACCACCGCACGCGCCTGCTCGCCTTGCACTGATTGGGCTTCTAGACTTGTTATTTTTTTCTCAATAATTTCGCGGAAATGGTCGAAATTCACGCAGCCTTCTCCCATTTTCCCGAAGCATTTTGCCGCCAATAGGTAGCGCTATAATCAGACTCTTTGATTTGTTTCCAGCTTTCGCGGGCTTGCTGCAAATATTGCTCATTAGCCCCATCAAAAATTAGCACACAGCGGCTCAACCCCTCCATTTGGGCCAAGTCGAGGGGCGCGCCCTCAACCAGAAACAAAATATCGCGCTGATCCCGCCCCCCGCTCTCACAGCTGATCCACACCGGATGATCCGACGGATCACCATCACAAGCGTGGGGTAAAAAACTGGCATCATCAAAAGTCCAGAGCAGTTGATCAACACGGTCACGGGCCGTTTCATCCCCTGTTGCCACCCACGCTCGCCATTGGCGGGCGCGGGTTTTTTCCAACAAATCCGGTAAAACCGCCTCAAGACGTGCACTTTCCAGATGATAGAATAATATCTCCGTCATAGGCGGGGCCCGTGTTACTCAGCCTGTTCGTGGTAACGGCGGATATAATTATCAAGCAAACGAACCCCATAGCCCGTACCGCCTTTGGGCACCGTCGGACTGGTTTTATAAGCCCACGCCATACCCGCAATATCGAGGTGCGCCCATTGCACCCCCTTATTGACAAAACGCTTCAAAAAAGCCGCCGCTGTTGAAGACCCTCCCTCACGACCATTGGAAATATTTTTCATGTCCGCAATGTCGGAATTGATCATCTTATCATGGGTTTTGGTTAAAGGCATGGGCCATAATTCTTCACCCACCTCTTTGGAGGCAGCGCGTAAATGGTTGCTCAGCTCTTCATCGACCGAGAACATGCCGCCAAATTCATGAGCCAGTGAAATAATAATTGCTCCGGTCAAGGTGGCGAGATCTATCATCACCTTGGGGTCATATTTTTCCTGAGCATAGGTCAGCACATCCGCCAAAACCAAGCGGCCTTCCGCATCGGTATTGAGCACTTCGATGGTTTGGCCGGACATGGAGGTAACCACATCGCCGGGCCGCTGGGCATCACCATCGGGCATATTTTCCACCAATCCGATCAGCCCCACCACATTTGCCTTGGCTTTGCGCCCTGCAAGCGCTGCCATGGCGCCCGTAACCGCACCAGCACCGCCCATATCAAATTTCATATCCCACATGCCTTGACCGGGCTTGAGAGAAATCCCGCCGGTATCGAACGTGACCCCCTTGCCAACAAAGGCCACCGGCTTGTCATTTTTGTCGCCCCCACGCCATTCCATGACCACCAGCTTGGATTGCTTGCGTGAGCCCTGACCGACCCCAAGAAGCGATCCCATGCCCAATTTGGCCATTTCTTTTTCGCCCAATATCGAAACTTTCAGCCCCAAGGCCTCAAGTTCTCGACAGCGTTGGGCAAAGCTTTCCGGATAGAGCGTATTGGCAGGCTCACTGACCAAATCGCGGGTCAAAAATACGCCTTCACCGATCTTGTCCAAATCCTCATAGGCTGCTTTGGCCGCGCTGGCCTCAAGGCTGTTGACGGAAATTTTGGTAAGGCTGGGCAGTTCCGACTTCTTCGCCGTGGTGCGATATTTATCAAAAGAATAGGCCCGTAGCCGCGCCCCAAAGGCCACATGGGCGTGTACTGTACCGGTCTCAGCCCCCTCAACCTCAAAGCCATCAAGCAAAAAGGTGATGGATTTTACCGGACCGCGAAATACGGTGGCCACGGCACGACCGCCAAGCCGTTCAGCCCCCAACAAGCTTTGTTCAGTTTTTTTACCTGCCCCCAGCAAGATTACATGAGAATTTGCCAATTTTCCCGGCGCGGTGATTTTCAGACATTGCCCCGCTTTGCCCGTAAAATCATTGGCCTTGGCGGCACGCAATAAATGGCCCCCGCTGGCCTTGTTCATTTTG
>JALWRV010000003.1 GCA_027080545.1 Parvularculaceae bacterium | reverse complement strand
TTGGGGTTAAGCTGCGCGGCTATATGCATACCTTTGTTGGCTATAGGGCGGTCCATTCAGAACATGTGGAGCCGGTCAAAGGGGGTATTCGCTACGCCACCTCGGTTAATCAAGACGAGGTTGAAGCTCTCGCCGCCCTGATGACCTATAAATGTGCGGTGGTCGATATTCCGTTCGGCGGTTCAAAGGGGGGCTTGTGCCTTAATCCGTCCGATTGGGAAGAGCATGAGCTGGAGCGCATCACCCGGCGCTTTACATATGAATTGTCCAAGCGCGATTTAATCCATCCGTCCCAAAATGTACCGGCGCCGGATATGGGCACAGGCGAGCGGGAAATGGCATGGATGGCTGATGAATATCGCCGTCTTCATACCACCGAGATTGACAGCCGGGCTTGCGTTACCGGCAAGCCGATCAATGCGGGTGGTATTGCTGGGCGTGTTGAGGCCACGGGGCGCGGCGTGCAATATGGGCTGCAATCCTTTTTTGCTTATGACGAGGATGTAAAGTCGGCCAATCTCGACGGCACCCTAGAGGGCAAACGCATCACCGTGCAGGGGCTGGGCAATGTGGGCTATCACGCCGCGAAATTTCTGTCGGAAGAAGATGGTGCCTTGATTACTTGCGTGATTGAACGCGATGGGGCCATCACCAACCCTAAAGGCATTAACATTGAAGCGCTGAAAGAACATCTTACCCATACGGGCGGGGTGAAGGATTTCCCCGATAGTGAATTTATCCAAGATGGTCGCTTAGGTCTGGAACAGGATTGCGATATTCTTATCCCGGCGGCCATGGAAGGGGTGATCAATTCACAAAATGCGGATCGCATTAAAGCGCGCCTGATCATCGAAGCGGCGAACGGGCCGGTGACCGCCAATGCGGACATGATTTTGCGCAAAAAAGGCGTGTTCATTATTCCCGATCTCTATGCCAATGCGGGCGGGGTGACGGTGTCTTATTTTGAATGGGTGAAAAATCTTTCCCATATCAAGTTTGGCCATATGCAGCGCCGCAAGGAAGAGGCGCGCAACCGCGCCTTGATTGCAGAGTTGGAGCAAACCCTCGGCATTACCCTGTCAGAACGCTTTAAGAAGGAATTTGGCGAGGGGGCGGATGAGTTGGCTCTGGTGCGTTCTGGCCTGTTTGATACGATGCAATCTTCTTATGATAAGATGCGCGAAGTTTGGCGCGCTCCTCAAGGCATCGATGATTTGCGCACGGCTGGGTTTTATGTGGCGATTAAATCCATCGCCGAAGGCTATCGCTCAATGGGCCTATAATCCGCTTTCCCCTTTTTTTCAAAAAGCGGGCTAATGCTTAAGCTCATCTCCTTCAACAGTTGATGGTGGCTGGGAAGACTTGTTCTGCTGGGATAGTTTTTTTAACCGATAGGGATTATAGGCCTGGGAGGCGGGCTTGTGCCCGGCGGTTATGTGAAATGTTTCGCGTCGGGGGTGCTGAAACAACGTTCGGGCCGCCTCTAACCGTGCTTTTTGCCATACCAATCCCATAAGGCAGGCAAGGGCTAGAGCAAACAGGCTCCACAGGCCAAGCCCGTCGAGCGCAATCAATAGTTGATGGTGGCCAAATAAGGCCAAGGGCGTCAACAGCAAAGCAAGACTTATCCCCCCCAGCAGGGCAGCGCTGGCAGTGCGGTGGGCGGTAAGCATCAAAGAGGCGATCAAGCCGATAAGTGCGACGAGACCCGCAAATGCTTCCAGCGCATAGGGGGAAGACGAGACCCCGTCAGCCGCTAAAATCCATGGACCAGCGGCAAAAGCAAATCCGAAAACGCCGAGACGGGCGGTCAAATTGGCGCGCCAGCTAAAAGGTTTTCGTAAAATAGAGCCGCCACGATGATAGCGCTGCAAAGAGTGGGTTAAAGGCCAACCGGCCGCCAGCATCAATATGGACCACAGCAATATAATTTTGATCATGGTGCGTCCGCCCCACCATAATGAACTGAACATAATGATGGCAATGGCAAGGGCGACCCAGGCAAGAAGCAAGGCGAAAAGGGCGCGCCGTCCCCCATGGGCGAGGCGGTCAATCTGCATCAGCAAGGCGGCGCGCGATGCGCCTTGGTCTGCGCCTTTAAGATGGTGGGCGCGGGCCAAGCCATCGCGTAGGGCCGCCGGATCAAAACCATTTTCAGTGCCAAGCTGGTCTAGCTTGTGATGTAATTGTTGGGGATTGGGCTGGCTTGAAGGCGCGCGCGTGTCTGTTTCAGACGGGTGCCCCTTGGCAGGATCCGTTAAGGGCGTCGAGGGGCCAGTGGAGGGAACATTTGGTCGGGGCATGGTTTGGCAAAGCAGGTTTGATCAAAATTGATAAAGGCGAAAAGACGCCTAATCAGTGGTTGGCGTGATGGGGGCGATAATAACCCCAGACTGGGCCAATTCCCCGCGCAAGATCAAGGCGTCAATATTATCATCGCGTAAT
>JALWRV010000002.1 GCA_027080545.1 Parvularculaceae bacterium | reverse complement strand
CCTTTGAATTACACATTTTGCCGGTGACGCCGTTTCAGCAAAATTGTTCCATCATTAAAGCCCCCAGCGGGTCCGTGGCCTTGGTCGACCCCGGGGGGGAGCCGGATAGAATTATGGATAAGGTCCAAGAGATTGGTGGCACTGTGAAAAAAATCTGGTTGACCCATGGCCATCTCGACCATGCAGGCGGCGCCAAAGAGATTAAGCGCCGCACCGATTGTCCAATCGAAGGCCCTGCCAAAGAAGATATTTTCTGGCTCGACCAAATAGAACAGGCCTGGGCACAATATGGCCATGCTGGTATGGGTGAAAATGTTCACCCGGATCGCTGGCTCGAAGACGGCGATAAATTAACTCTCGACGATTTGAAATTTGATGTTTTTTTCACCCCCGGTCATACGCCCGGTCATGTGATCATCTATCAAGCCGAGGCCAGACTTGCCTTTGTCGGTGATGTTCTCTTCAAAGGGTCCATTGGGCGCACTGATTTTCCCCGGGGCAATCACCAGCAATTGCTTAAATCCATCCAGCAAAAATTATGGCCCCTTGGAGAAGATGTGCAATTCATTCCCGGTCATGGTCCGGTTTCAACTTTTGGGTTCGAGCGCGCCCATAATCCTTTTGTTGGCGACAAGGCGCTTAATCTCTAACGCTAATAATATCCGACAAATACCGTTCATTATGGTCAATTTTTCTTAACCATCACCGCGATTTTATGAACCCTTCATTATCCCGCACCGTGTAGTTTGAATAAAACTGATGAGGGGCGGAACCATGTTCGGGATGTTCAAAAAGAAATCGCAACAAATGCAAATGGGCTCGCGAGAGGCCAATGATGTTGTGCGCGCCAAATTGCGCGAGCTTGGTGATGAAGGCACCCATGCACGCCACGTTATCCACTTTGCCTATCCCCTCGGGGCTGCCACCGTTGAAGATGTCAAAGCCATCAAAGCCCATTTGAGCAAACTTGGATTTCGAGTTAAAAATGCCGTCAACGAAGCCGGGCTTAGCTTTGAAAATCATCAAGCCGTTTATGGTGATGATTTCGACCATATGACGTTCAAATTGGGTGAGTTTTTTGACCAGTTTGACTGGGAATATGATGGTTGGGAATGTGCTGTGGTTGGCCGCTAATTAACCGAGCCTACAAGCTCAGAGGATGAAAAATCATCCAAACCATTAGCAAAAAGGCTTTGCGCAGGGCCTGACTTGCCCTAAAAGGCCCCTTTAACCGACAAGTGAATCTGGCTGGCTCTGGCTGGCATGTGACTGCGGTCTTTGGCCTCTTCTAGCCTTTGCTGGGCCAAATGCGCGGTACAAACATGCTGGCGGGACGGGTTGGCCCTTACGCGTGAAAGAGCCTGTATGCCCAAACGGACCGACATTTCCTCCATTCTGATTATCGGGGCGGGTCCTATCGTCATCGGTCAGGCTTGCGAATTTGATTATTCTGGTGTGCAGGCCTGCAAGGCTTTGAAAGAAGAGGGCTATCGGATCATTCTGGTCAATTCCAATCCGGCCACCATTATGACCGATCCGGAACTGGCAGACGCCACCTATATTGAGCCGATTACCCCGGAATTTGTAGAAAAGATCATTGCCAAAGAGCGTCCAGACGCGGTGCTGCCAACCATGGGGGGCCAGACGGCCTTGAATTGCGCCCTAGAGCTAGAAAGCAACGGGGTGTTGGAGAAATATCATGTGGAAATGATTGGCGCCAACGCCGATGCCATCGACAAGGCTGAAGACCGCGAGCGCTTTCGTGAAGCCATGAGCGCTATTGGCTTGGAAAACCCACGCTCCTTCATCGTCACCTCCCCACCCATAAAGGACGATAAGGGGCATATTATTGACTATGACCGCGCCAGCGGTATCGCCATGGCCGCAGAAGCCATTGAAAAAGTCGGCCTACCGGCCATCATCCGCCCGGCCTTTACTCTTGGGGGCACCGGCGGCGGGGTCGCCTATAATCGTGAGGAATTTGATCATATTGTGCGTGCCGGCATTGAGGCCTCTCCGGTTGCGCAAGTGCTGATTGATGAAAGCCTGCTGGGCTGGAAAGAATTTGAAATGGAAGTAGTCCGCGACAAGGCGGATAATTGCATTATCATCTGTTCGATTGAAAATATTGATCCCATGGGGGTGCATACGGGTGACAGCATCACCGTGGCGCCAGCCCTGACATTGACCGACAAAGAATATCAATTGATGCGCAATGCCTCTATTGCGGTGTTGCGCGAAATTGGCGTTGAGACCGGTGGCTCCAATGTGCAATTTGCCGTCAATCCGGAAGATGGCCGTCTGGTAGTGATTGAGATGAATCCACGGGTTTCGCGCTCTTCAGCGCTCGCTTCCAAAGCCACCGGCTTTCCTATTGCCCGCATCGCTGCCAAGCTGGCGGTCGGCTACACTCTTGACGAGTTGATGAACGACATAACCGGGGCAACGC
>JALWRV010000001.1 GCA_027080545.1 Parvularculaceae bacterium | reverse complement strand
CTATCGACTGAACCACCGGGGCGGTTGCCGTCATAGTTTAGATTCAAGCGATTTTGCTGTCCATAGCCATAGGGGGAATAGAAAGAGTGGTTATGGGTATCATCAGAGGCGAAAGTATTTTCCCCGTCGGTCATGATCACCACGGCCTTGCTCCATTTATTGCCGTCCGGCCCATTCGGGTCGACCCCTTCGGTAAAGGGTGCGACGTTTGACAGTGTGCGCCAGCCCCAGATCGCCCCGACAGCGGTGTTGGTGTTGCCGTGGGGGGTGAGCTTATTCATGGCGGCGTTGAGGTCGGCGCGGGCATTGGTCAGCGGTTGGATGGGCGCGTTGCAATCCACATTGGGACCATAGGCTTCAATGCCGTTAGAATAATAGGCAATATCAACACCAGTATCATATTTGCCCTTATAGGTCTGGCTTGATGGATCCCATTTGCCCACATAGGCTTGGCGAAGACGAAACTCTTCATCAAGATAGTCGCTCATATCCCACTGCAATTGGCTGGCATAGGAGATGACGTCGGGGTCAAGCACCCAATTATAATTGTCGGAGCGACCACCTTCGGATAATGTTTGCCCGAGATTAATGTCACCTTGATCATAGGCAATATTACCTCGGAAATTGCGCACCAGATCGCGATATTGGGTGTGATAGGACCAGGATAAATAGTAATAATCACTCACATAGTCGCTGTCGTCGATGAACTCGCCGTTCCAGTAATAATCAGTCCAGCCATTATATGTGGCGCAGTCGAAAATTTTATAATAGGAGCCGGTATTACAGTCGGCCCATCCGGCTTCCGGCTCATCGGGCCAGAAGAAGGGGACGAATTTGGTGTTTTTTGCATCGGTCAGTTGGGAATTTGGCAGAAGCGGTGACGGTGCATCGGAAAAGGCCTGATTGATGGTGCTGACGGTACTAGAGCTCATATCGCCCGATGATAGCGGGTTTTGGTTATAGCTGCTGGTAATATAGCTGGGTGGTGTTGACCCTGAAGGCACGTCATATTCATCAAGCGGATAGGGGCGTGCCTCTACGCAGCCTTGCCAATCCATATTATTACTGGAATTAAGTAGGTTGAAATGATTGACCTTGGTATTGAAATCCAGATCATTGGTGTCGGTCATGTGGACGAAATTATAGCCGTGATAATAGGCTTCGGCATTAGTATCCATCCAGCTCATCACGCCGCTATTGCTAGCGCCAATATTAACCTGTGAGTTGAACGGAATAATCGCTACCTTGACCGAGTCGCTTGTCGCCGAGCCGCTGGTGCCGATCAGCGTATCCAACATATTGTCGACGGAAGCCTTTAGCGCATCCATACGGCTGGTGCCGCAATAATAATAGCCCACGGCAGAGCAATAGCTCATAGACCCGGTGACATCGAGTACCAATGCCAGCTCCAGAGAGCCGGAGCCCGCCAGGGTAATCTCTGTCGAGGAGTTCATTTTAAACTCGTTGAAGCCGATGACATTCAACAGCGATGTTTTCATGGTGCCGCTAACCACCGGTGTCACGGTGGTGCTGGAGAATGTGAAATCCAGCGCGAAGTTTTTGATCATGTTTTTGTTTGTGAAGTTCGCGTCAAAGAAATCACGACCAAAATCTTTCAAGAATGTTTCTTGGCTTGTGCTTAGATTGGCGGTGTCGTAGCCCAGCTCCAATGCTTTTTGTGAAATAGCCAAGCCGGCGGAATCCAGCGCTTCAAGCATGTTGGTGCGAACCCGCGAATATTGCGTATATTCCACGGCCGCACCGGCAAACCCGGCCATGGGTACAGCGGCAGCGGCGAACATGACGGTCATATTGCCGGCGCTATTGCGCAGAAACTTTTTCAAGGCCTGGCCGCCGCAATGACGGCGCAGCCAGGAGGTGATAGATTTACCTGCTGGTGATTGAGCCATATTAGTGGTTTGGTTGTGTTCCATGACACACTCCTTGGTACGCAACGCAATGTTTTCTGGTGCCAAGAATGAACGAACTGCCTTAATAAGCGGTTGGTAAAGAAGGTTAACGGGAAAAAATTATGAGTTTTTTTCACTCCCTCAAATCAAGGGACAGTTAACCATGTAAGTCGATGGAATGACGGGAATTTATTTGGCGGTGAGGGGGGGCATTAAGAATAAAAGAGGCCAGACATGGGCAAAAAAAATCACGTTAAATTACAAAACAAATTTGGATAAAGATTATATCGAAAATTCTCAACAATATTCGTTTGCTTTGGCTTTTATGATCATATCGACCCCATTGGTTCGATAAATTTGTCGATCACGCGTTTCTCGCCCGCATGGTCGAACGCGATGGTCAGCTTGTTTTGTTCCACCTCTTTTACCGTGCCCATACCGAATTTCTGATGAAATACGCGGGCGCCGATGGCAAATTGCTTTGTCTGCTTGCGGGGGCTGGAGGGGGTGGCGCGGGCTTCGATTAGTGGTGTGTTGGCTGAG